>WGAP01000001.1 GCA_015494775.1 Flavobacteriales bacterium
CCGCCCCCGACGGAGCGGGAGGTCGTTAATGTTTTTTATCAGGTGAAAATAACGAATAAATAAAGGGTAGTCCTTTCCAAAACGGCTAATATTCCCAAACAATAACAAATCCTCAATTCCTGTCAAAAATCAAAACACCCGTAATTTTCCATTTGTAACAATTCATTAATTTCGTTTTTATCAAAATATTCATGGTCGAATGGCCCACCCAACCATTCGATAAACATTTCATATTCCTCGTGCTTCGGATCGCTGAGTACTTCCAACATATATGCATAGCCACTTACCCCTCCCACATCTTCCGGCGGACAATTATTCTTCCCTCCAATACAAATCGGGTATTTTACTCCGCTTTCGACCGGTAGTATCTTTTCCAGAACAATATCATGTTCCCAACCATCTCCGAAATCATACTCATAAATTATTTTGTCTTTTTCTTCCACCAATAAATCGGATATTTTTACATTCTCATAATCCACCGATTTAACGTTATCCCACCAATCATCATCTTCCGATTTTTGGGTAAATTCTATGCCATTAGCAATAAATTGATGTAAATGATAATTTTCCCAACCCATAGTGGTTTGAATAATCTTATGAAAATCGGGCAAGAACAAATCCGGATGAACGAGTATTCTTCGCCAAATTTTTGGACTGAATCCTTTTAATGAAATCTTGATTTGATAAATTTTATCCTTCATCGCTCCATGTATCGAAAGATTGCTATCATTATGGTTTGTCATAATCTGTTCAATTTGGTTTTTCCCGAAATGTGGCTTTCGGCTGAAAAGTTATTTCGAAGGTAATAAAAAAATCATTATTCGCGACCAAATACAAGGAATAATTTTAGTTGTTGAAATTATTTCTCATGGTATGAATTATGATCAAATTGTAGAAATTAGTGTTAATAATATGACCCGCTACTTACAAAACGGCGGTTATTTCTTTGAAACTCCTGTTGTCCTCCTTTGCCAACGTACAGGTACCGGCACTTACCAATAAACTAAAAACAATTTGCCGGTCTTGATGTTTCCCTTCCTTTGAAAATTAAGCAGATTATTAAATTTAGTTTTAACACCCAAAATCAATAATTTCTATTCGTATCTAATTGATTATTAATCCAATAAAATAAAGACCAAAAGGCGCAAAAAACAGGAAAAAGGCGAAACCGCCCTGCGGGTTCGCCGACCGCCGAGGAAACCGAAGGGTTCCGAGGCCCGCGGAGCAAGACGAGCGCCGCCGCTTGCAAGGCGCGCAGGCTTGTGGAGCCGCGGAGGGAAACAAGGCGTAGCCTTGGCATTGGCCGGTGGAAGCCGCAGGTTCCCAGAGCAGGCGAAGAAGATCACAGCCGCCGAGCGTAGCGAGGCGGCAAGGGCTTCGGAGCCAGCGAAGGCAGACCACAGGGCTGCCGGAGCTTAAAAAACAAGCAAAAACTTATTTCCCCCAATCCTCCCAAAAACCCGGATAGGACTTGGCCACATTCCCGGGATCGTCGATTTGCATGGCGGGAAACAAAATTTGCAACACGGCAAAAGACATGCTCATCCGGTGGTCGTTGTAGGTGTGAATGCGGCCGCGAAAGTCGGTAAAGGCTTCCGGCGCCATGATTTCCAGCCAATCGCTTCCCGAGCGGGTGCGGGCACCCAGCTTGCCCAATTCGTTTTCCAAGGCCGCAATACGGTCCGTTTCCTTGATGCGCAGGGTTTGCAGTCCCGTCAGTTGGCAAGGAATCCGCAGGCCAAAGCAAGTAACGGCCAAGGGCTGTGCCAGGTCGGGAAAGTCGCGGCAATCGATGTCCATTTGTGCAGGCAAAGGTTTTCCGGTGCGTTCCAAATGCAAAATATCGCCTTCGCATCGTGTGCACACCCCGAAATTTTCAAAAAGTTTTTCGGCTATGGCATCTCCTTGCACCGACGGCCGGAAAAAACGGGCCAAACGAACCGGCCGGCCCGTAACGGCCGTACGGGCATAAAAAAACGCCGCCGCCGACCAGTCGCTTTCCAGGGTGAATGTTTTTTCAGGCGGATGTGCCGGCGGCCGCACTTCGACCGTATCACCGATTTGCCGCACCGGAATACCGGCCTGTTGCAGCAGCAATGCCGTCATACGGATGTAGGGCCGTGAAACGGGCTTGCCTTGGAGCCGGATGCGGATGCCCCGGTCGGTGGCCGGCGCCACCAGCATCAGGGCAGTGATGAATTGGCTCGAAATGCCGGCATCGAGCTTTACTTCGCCGCCTTGTTTGGCTTTGGGTGAAGGCGTGATGCGCACGGGCGGGAAACCCGTCCGGTCAAGATATTCGATTTGCGCACCGAGTGCACGCAAAGCATCCACCAACGGCCCTACGGGCCGGCGGCGCATACGCGGCGTTCCGTCCAAGGTTAGGGGTTGCGTGGCCGAAAGTCCGTAGTAGGCCAAGGCGAAGCGCATGGCCGTGCCGGCATCGCGAATGTCGATATGCGGCGCCGTGGTATCGAGCGCCTTTTGGAGCAAGGCCGTGTCGCGTGCCGTGGGAAGCCGGTCTATACCAATGCCCGGAAATAATTTGCTCAACACCAGCAAGCGGTTGCCGATGCTCTTGGAGGCGGGCAGGGTGATAAGCGGGATTTTTTTCATCCGCGGCCGGTCATGTGCAGGTAGTCTTCTTCGCTGATGATGGGAACGCCCAGGGCTTGGGCTTTGGCCACCTTCGACGGACCGGGTTTTTCGCCGGCCAACAGGTAATCGGTCTTGGAACTGACCGACGAACTCACTTCGCCGCCGTAATGCTCGATATCTTCCTTGATTTGTTCGCGCGAAAAATGTTGGAAAGTCCCGCTGACCACGAATTTTTTGCCGTGTAGCAGGTTTTGTTCGGGGGATTCGGGCCGGGCTTCGAACTGCAAGCCGGCCTTGCGCAGGCGTTCCAACATTTTCAGGTTGTCGGGATTGTGGAAAAACTTGTAGATACTTTCGGCCACCACCCGGCCCACATCGGGCGTTTGCATCAATTCTTTGATGCTTGCCCGGCCCACATTGTCGATGGAACCGAAACGGCGAATGAGTTTTTTGGCCGTGCTTTCACCCACGTGGGGAATACCCAGGGCGTAGAGCAATTTTTCGGGCGGGCGCTGCTTGGATTTTTCAATACCGCGGAGGATGTTTTCGGCCGTCTTGTCGCGGATGCCTTCCAGCCGGATCAACTGCTCTTTGGTCAGGTCGTAGAGGTCGGCGGGGTTGTGTACCAAGCCCGCGTTGTAGAGCAATTCCACGGTTTCTTTGCCCAGCCCGTCGATGTCCATGGCGTTGCGGCCGACAAAGTGTTCCAGGGCGGCAATTTGTTGGGGCGCACAGCCGGCGGTATTGACACAGTAGTAATTGGCGTCGATTTTGACCAATGGCGTATGACAAACGGGACATTCGGACGGGAAGCGTACGGGTTTGGCGCCGGGCAGCCGCTTGGATTTGTCCACCGCCACCACTTGGGGAATCACTTCGCCGGCTTTTTCCACAAACACCGTATCGCCTTCGTGCAAGTCCAAGGCCTTGATGATGTCTTCGTTGTGCAAGGAAGCCCGCTGCACCACCGTTCCGCCCAAAACCACCGGTTCGAAAATGGCCACGGGCGTTACCTTGCCGGTGCGGCCCACTTGGAATTCCACACGCAAGAGTTTGGTGGCTTTCCGTTCGGCGGGGAATTTGTAGGCAATGGCCCAACGCGGATATTTGGCCGTAAAGCCCAATTCCTGTTGCTTGTCGAATTCGTTTACCTTGATGACAATACCGTCGGTTTGGAAGTCGAACTCGAAACGTTTCACTTCCCAGGTGTTGATAAAATCCATCACTTCGTCCAGGTTATGCGCCAGGGTAAAGGCCTCGCGGTGAAGCAAAAACCCCCATTCGATAAGCTTGTTCATGGCTTCGTACTGGCTTTTGACCGGCAGGTTTTCACCCAGCATTTGCCAGGGGACAAAATCCAGGCCCCGTTGGGCCACAATACGGCTGTCTTGTTGTTTGAGCGTGCCTGCGGCCAGGTTCCGCGGATTCATAAAGGGTTCTTCGCCCCGGGCCTTGCGTTCTTCGTTGATGCGTTCGAAATTTTTCCGCGACATCAAGACCTCTCCGCGCACAAAAAGCTCGGCCGGCACATCGGGCGCTTCGATGACCAGCGGCAAGGAACGTATGGTGCGGGCGTTGTTGGTAACATCATCACCCTGAACGCCGTCGCCCCGGGTTATGGCCTCATGGAAACGCCCGTTTTGATATTCCACACTCAGAGACGTGCCGTCGTATTTGAGTTCCACACAGTAGGTAAAATCGTTTCCGATGGCCCGCCGCACGCGTTCGTCCCATGCTTTGAGGTCGGCAAAGGAATAGGAATTATCCAATGAATACATGGGATATTTATGCCGTTTGACGGGAAATTCCTTGGTTACGGTTCCGCCCACGCGTTGGGTGGGAGAGTTGGGGTCGTAAAATTCGGGCCATTGCTGTTCCAATTTTTGGAGTTCCTTCATCAGCATGTCAAACTTGTAGTCCGAAATGCTGGGTTTGGCCAAAACGTAGTATTCGTAGTTGTAGCGGTTGAGGAGTTTACGCAATTCCTCGATGCGTTTTCGGGCTTGTTCGCGCGTCATGATTTTAGGTTTTAAACAACTTTCAAGTTAGCATATTTGAGCAAATCGGACAAGTGTCGGGAGCATTTTTGTTGATTTTGGGCGCCCGGTCGCTCACGTTCACGCAGGCCGCCGGCTTTCGCCTACGGCTCATCCGGCGGCGCGTTCACGTGGCGTCCGCCGGGCTGTCCGCTTAAATTCAGCTTGGCGGCTCGCGGTTTTTGCGCGGGCGCGCGGCACGCGCGCCCGCGCCCGCCCGTACGTGGGGCTTCCTCAGGGCGCCTCCGCCGGGCGGAAAAACCTGCTCGCCGCCGGCGCTTCATACCGCTCCCATCCCTGGCGCAAATTTAGTTTTGAGTTTTTAGTTCTTAGTTTTGAGTTGATTTTTATCTGAGCGACCGTGTTGGATGACGGCACCTTCGATACACTGCACCTTCGGCACAGCACTCAGCCACCTGTTTGGGAGGTCATTGAGTGATTTTTGCGTAGCAAAAATTGTATCGAAATGACCGGTTGGCCGGGGCTTCGATACACTGCTCACTACGTTCGCAGCACTCAGCCGCCGGCCTTTCGGTGCATTATGCCTTGGTTGGAACATCGGGCATTATGGTTGTTCTTCTATCGTAAACATTGTAGGCGAATTGCTATACCATTTGATTATCAACAAAAAAACAAAAAAGGCGAAACCGCCCTGCGGATTCGCCGGACGCCGAGGAAACCAAAGGGTTCCGAGGCATGCAAGGAGACCGTCAGGGCTCCGCAGCACGCGAAGGGAGACGCCGCCCGAGCGAATGCGAATGGCGGCCGGCTCCCGAAGCCGCGAAACAAGACAAGGTGCGGCCGGTGCGCAGGCCCGTGGAAACCGCCGGCTTGTGGAGCCGCGAAGGCAGACCGCAGGGCTGCCGGAGCGCCGGAGCGAGACCGTCAGGGCTCGCGAAGGGCGAAGGGAAACAAGGCGCGGCTTTTGGCTTTGGCCCCCGGAAGCCGCAGGTTCCCGGAGCGCACCTACACACAAAAAAATCTTCCGGCTACGGGCCTAAATCCCTTGCTTTTGCGTAATATTGCAATGAGGAAAATCATCCAACCTATGAGCGACGAAAAAAAATCACTTAACTTCATCGAACAAATCATCGAGGACGACCTGGCATCGGGATTTCCGCAAAGCAAACTGCGCTTCCGCTTTCCGCCCGAGCCCAACGGTTACCTGCACATCGGACATGCCAAATCCATCTGCCTGAACTTCGGGCTGGGCGAAAAATACAATGCCCCGGTCAACCTGCGCTTCGACGACACCAACCCCGAAAAAGAAGACACCGAATACATCGACGCCATCAAACGCGACATCCAATGGCTGGGCTTCCGGTGGGACAAGGAACTCTATGCGTCCGACTACTTCGAACAACTCTATGCCTGGGCCGAGCAAATGATACGCGAAGGCAAGGCCTACGTGGACGACCAACCCCAAGAAGTCATCGTGGAACAACGCAAATCGCCCACTGAACCCGGCATCGAAAGCCCCTACCGCAACCGCAGTGTGGACGAAAACCTGGATTTGTTCCGCCGTATGCGTGCCGGTGAATTCGACGAAGGCGAGCGCGTGCTGCGGGCCAAAATCGATATGAATTCGCCCAATATGCACATGCGCGACCCCATCATGTATCGTATCAAAAAGGTGCCGCACCACCGCACCGGCACCACTTGGAAAATCTATCCCACCTACGACTGGACGCACGGTCAATCGGACTATATCGAACAGGTGTCGCACTCGCTCTGCACGCTGGAATTCCTGCCCCATCGCGAACTCTACGACTGGTTTTTGGACCGGGTGTATGAACCGGGCAAGGTGCGCCCCAAGCAACGGGAATTTGCCCGGCTCAACCTTTCCTACACCGTGATGAGCAAGCGTAAATTGGCCCGGCTGGTGGAAGAGGGCTACGTGAAGGGCTGGGACGACCCGCGGATGCCCACCATTTCGGGCCTGCGCCGGCGTGGCTACACGCCCCAATCCATTCGCGACTTTTCCGACCGCGTGGGCGTGGCCAAACGCGATAACCTGATCGACATCGCCCTGCTGGAATTTGCCGTGCGCGACCATCTGAACAAGGTAGCGCCGCGACGTATGGCCGTGTTGAACCCCGTAAAATTGGTCATCGAAAATTATCCCGAAGGTCAAACCGAATGGCTCGACGCCGAAAACAATCCCGAAGACCCCGAAGCCGGATACCGCAAAATACCTTTCGGGCGGGTGCTTTATATCGAACGTGAAGATTTCCGCGAACAAGCCAACCGTAAGTTTTTCCGGCTCACCTTGGGCAAGGAAGTCCGGCTTAAAAACGCTTACATCATTAAGGGCGAATCGGTGGTGAAGGACGACGAAGGCAGTATCGTGGAAATACGCGCCACCTACGACCCGCTGAGCAAAAGCGGTAGCGGAACGCCCGAAAGCAAACGCAAGGTCAAAGGCACCTTGCATTGGGTTTCCGCCGCCCATGCCGTGCCGCTCGAAGTGCGGCTCTACGACCGGCTGTTCAATGTGGAACAACCCGACGCGGTGGAAGGCAAGGATTTTACCGAATTTATCAATCCCGAATCGCTGCGGGTGATCACGGCCTACGGCGAGCCGTCGCTGGGCGAAGTAAAACCGGGCGAGCGGTTCCAATTCCAACGCTTGGGATACTTTGCCGTGGATCCCGACAGCCGTGCAGGCAAACCCGTGTTTAACCGCACCGTTACGCTCAAAGATACCTGGGCCAAAATCAAGGCACGGCAAAATTGATTATCTTGCATATAAATCGGCTTACATGGGACTGTTTTATTTTCACACACCGAAAAACAACAAATTCGACTATAAACCGCGTTACTACGACCCGCGCAAGGAACGTCTTGAACAAATCAAGGAAAAATACGAAAACCCCGAGCGCAAACTGATCGAAGAACGCATTCGCGGCCAATTCAAAAGGCGTGCTTCCAAGCGCAAAGTGGTTTCGGCCACGCTGATGCGTTTTTTGCTCATCCTGGGCATATTGATTGCCCTGACCTATGTGGTCTTTAAAATGTTCGGAATGATTTGATATGAGCCGTATTCATTTGCTGCCCGAAACCCTGGCCAACCAAATTGCCGCCGGCGAAGTGGTGCAACGTCCCGCGTCGGTGGTCAAGGAATTGTTGGAAAACGCCATCGATGCCGGCGCCGACGACATCAAATTGATTGTCAAGGACGGCGGCAAGACCCTGATTCAGGTGGTGGACAACGGCATCGGGATGGACGAAGTGGATGCGCGGATGAGTTTCGAACGCCATGCCACAAGCAAAATCAGTAGCAGCGAAGATTTGTTCCGCATCATGACCAAGGGTTTTCGCGGCGAAGCCCTGGCGTCCATTGCCGCCGTTTCGCATGTGGAAATGCGCACCCGTCCCGAAGGCGCCGATTTGGGCACGCTTCTACGTCTCGAAGGCGGTAAGGTGGCCGGTCAGGAACCCGTGGCCACACCCCAAGGCACGTCGGTGGCCGTAAAAAACCTTTTCTTCAACGTTCCGGCCCGGCGTAAATTCCTTAAATCGGCGCAGGTGGAAATGCGCCACGTGACGGATGAATTCCAGCGGGTGGCCCTGGCCCATCCCGAAATCGCATTTACGCTCATTCACAACGGCAACGAAATCTATCGCTTGCCCGCGGCCAAGTCCTTGCAGCGGATCGAACATATTTTCGGACGCAAAATGGGTGAACGCCTGGTGCCGGTGGACGAACAAACCGACTATGTGCGCATCCACGGCTATACGGGCAAGCCCGAATTTGCCAAACAACGCCGCGGCGAACAATTTTTCTTTGTCAACCGGCGATTTGTCAAAAGCGGTTATCTGCACAGCGCCGTGATGCAGGCCTACGAAGGGCTTTTGCCCGAAAAACGCTATCCGCCGTATTTTCTGTTTTTTGAAATCGATCCCGAACATATCGACATCAATATTCATCCCACCAAAACCGAAATCAAGTTCGACGACGAATATACCGTGTATAACCTGCTCCGGGCCAGCGTGCGGCATGCCTTGGGCAAATTCGACCAAATGCCCGGTATCGATTTCGATGTGGATCCCGGCCTTATCCCACAACGGAAACCGGAAACGGGCCGCGTGCACAGCCCGCAGGTCAAGGTAGATCCCGACTTTAATCCTTTCAGGGACGAAAACGCCGCGCCCTTTTTGCGAGAACCGCGGGCGCAAACCCCTTCGCATCCTTCACGGGACGATATGCCGGACCAATGGCAGGCCCTGCAAGAACTTTTTGGTGCGGAAGACGGTGGCGCGCAGCAGGAAACGCCCGTGTTTCAATGGCAACGGAAATACATCGTTACCCAAACCCGCGAAGGCCTTTTGATTGTACATCAGCATCGCGCTCACAAAAGCGTGCTTTACCATCGCTTGCAAAGTCAGTTGCAAACGGGCGAACTTCCCGCACAGCAATTGATGTTTCCAGAAGTCTGGGAATATTTGCCCGACGAAATCCGATTGCTCGAAAAAAATTTGGAAAAACTGGGAGAAATGGGCATTGATGCGCGGGTCGAAAACGGAACCCTTGTGGTGCAGGCCATTCCGGCCCATGCGCAGGTGCCGCAAATCAAAGAGTATGTGGAAGAACTCTTGGCCTATTGGGCCGAAGATATTCCTTTGGAAGGAGATCAATTGGAAAAATTCATGCTGCTAACGCTGGCCGAAAAAACCGCTATCCGCTCGGGCCGCGAACTGCCGGCACGCGAACAACAACAACTGCTGGCCGAACTTTTGGCCTTGCCCGAATCCCGCTTCGACCCGTCGGGAAAACCAAATTTTGTCCTTATTTCTACCGACCAAATCGACCGTCAATTTTAATCGCCTATGCACACGCCCAAAATCATTAAGCAACTCATACTGGTCAATGTGGTGTTTTTTGCCCTTTCGATGATCAGTCCCAAATTTTTCGACCTTTTTGCCATGCACTTTCCGCTCAATCCGCAATTCAGGTGGTGGCAAGTGATTACGCACATGTTTATGCACGGCGGCGTTTGGCATATTTTGTTCAACATGTATGCGCTTTGGGCATTCGGTTCGCCCATTGTGGCCCGCTACGGCGTAAACCGGTTTTTGGTTTTTTACTTCGTTTCGGGCTTGGGTGCCTTGGCCTTGTTTTTGGGCGTGGAATATTACCGTTTTATGCAGGATTTCCGGCAATTGGCGGCCTTGGGCATTCCGGCCGAAAATATTTGGGCCGTACTGCAACATCCCGACAGCGGCACGGTCGGCCGCTATTTTCCGCAATTACTCACCCACCCGGCGGCGCAAAAGATTTTTATTGATTTGAATAGCATCTATCATTTGGCCATGCTGGGCGCTTCGGGGGCCATTTACGGTATTTTGGTGGCCTTTGCTTTCTTTTATCCGCGGGCCAAGCTGATGTTGATTTTCCTTCCGTACCCGCTCGATGCCAAATATTTCGTTCCGCTACTGATTTTGATGGACATCGTGTTCGGGTTTACCAATTACCTGCACACCAACATTGCGCATTTCGCCCATGTGGGCGGGGCCTTGACGGGATTGCTGCTGCTGTGGCTTTGGCGCAAGAGACGCGATGAATATTATTTTTACGATTAATCCAAATCCCAACGGCCATGTGGAAACGCTATAAGGCATATTTGCTGGAAAGTCCGGTGCACGCCTTTTCGGGCATAGCCATTCCGGTTACGGTATTTTTTTGGCTGCTTTGGCTGCTGAGCAACTTGGGACTGATGCGCGCCGGATACGTATGGCAGTTTTTGGCCTTGCCCGGCGACGGGAATACCTTTTTGCATCAATTTTGGTCTTTGGTTACCTATCCTTGGGTTCACCTGAATTTGATCGATTTCCTTATCAACCTGATATTGCTGTATTTTGTGGGCACCCAACTCGAAACTTACGAGACGCACAAGCGTTTGTATCGCTTGGCCTGGACGGGTATATTGGCCGGTGCCTTGGGATTTTGGGCCGTTTATGCGTCGGTGCCTTCGTGGTTTATGGACGAGCCCAATCCCTATTTGACCGGGCTATCGGTGATTTATACGGCTTGGTTGGGGTATGCGGGCGTCCGTTTGGCCGGTTACAGGGTAAATATGCGGCTTTTGGGGCGTTGGCCCTGGAAGGGTTTGGCGGCGCTCTTTGTGCTTTGGGATGCCGTGCAACTGCCCTTGGCCAATTCCGGCGGACATGCGGCGCATTTGAGCGCCATGCTGGGCGGGGCGCTTTGGGCCTTGGCGGCCCGGGGAATCAAAATCCGATCATCGGGGCCGAAATCCCGCCTTAGGATTTACGAAAGCCAAAAACCGGGCACCGAAAAAAATATCGACCGTATTTTGGACAAAATCAACCGCTACGGTATGGACAGTTTGACCGACGAAGAAAAGGAAATCCTGTACCGTGAAAGTTTGCGGGATAATAAACGGAAAAACTAAGGTTTGATGCTGTTTTTCCATGAATTTTGACGAATTTTTGCGTTTTTCCGTTTGAAATTTCCGAAAAAATGTGTATCTTGAACCGAAATCATCAAAAATTCAAGACCTATGAAAAAAATTACCGCTTCACGTGCCTTTTCCCGTGCATGGGAAATTTTTAAGTCCAATCCGATACAGCATATCGGGGTTTTTCTATTGGCAATGTTCGTCGTTGGCATTTTTAATTCCTTGGCAAATCCAAATATGAGTGCCTTGCTTATGCGCGGCGGGATGGATAATATGACAAACGCTCCCATGCCGCATGTTTCTCCTCTTTGGTCGATAGTGAATTTTATCATTCAAGCTATTGTATATTTATTCATATTGGGTTATTCGCTTGATGTGGTTCGTAACAACTACAAGGGTTTTAGTCAAATATTTTCCAAGTATGTTACCCTAAAATTGTTTCTTTATTATTTCATGTTTTCTATTCTCATTGGTTTGATAGCAATAATTTTGCTTCTACCCGGATTTATGATGATATTATCAAAATCCGGTTCGGGAAGCATTATTCTCCTCATTGGGTTTATCGTGTTCTTGTATATTGCCATCCGGTTAATGTTTACGAATTACCTTTTTCTTGACGGTCATGATTTTGCCGATGCCATTAAAATTTCGTGGCAAAAAACCAAACCGTATATCGGGGAAATCATTTTATTGATAATTCTTGCGGTACTAGTTATGTTTCTTGGTATTCTTGCGTTGTTTATTGGAATTTTTGTTGCCATTCCGGTTGTTTATTTTGCCCAGGCCGTCTTTTACAACGAAGCTGTGGCTGATGAAGCCCCTCAACCCGAAACGCCTACAAGTTTGGAATAATAACCGGCCGAAATTTTTGAATAAACCGCCCCACTATTCGGGGCGGTTTTTTTTGATAGGGGAAGAAGTTAAAATCGAATAGGGAAATTTATTATATTGCTAACGTTATAAATGATTATTTCTATGAAAAAAATTACCGCTTTTCAAGCGTATTCCCTCGGGTGGAAATTTTTCAAGAAAAATGCTTTGCAGCATATCGGAGTATTCCTCTTAATGGGGATTGTTATGTGGGTTATTAGCTTGTTACTTATGCCCGCTACGAGTTCTATGTGGTTCAAGGGTTTTAATATGTCGCCGGGAGATATAACCGCTATGCAGAGCATGACTCCTCCGTATTTGGCCATGCTGGTTTTGTTATTAATTGAAATTTTCGTCTATCTATTTCTTTACGGATACACTTTGGACATCGTTCGAAACCAATATGAGGGGCTGGGCGAAGTTTTTTCCAAATATGTGCGCGATTCTATCTTTTTATATGTGGTTATTTATGCCATTTTATTCTTTTTGGCAGCAATTGCTATATTAATACCTATTGCAGGAATAACAGCCGCACTCCTAAATAACCCCCTTTACGGAATGGTAATCGGGTATCTTATAATCTTATATTTGGCCATACGTTTGTTTTTTGCTTTTTACTTCTTGTTAGACGGCTATGATTTTGCCGATGCCATCCGACTTTCCTGGCAAAAAACCAGGCCCTATGTCGGTGAAATTCTTATTTTTATTATTATTCCGGTCATTATTTTTATTGTGGTATTTATCATACTAATGATGATGATATTTAAAAATTCTGTATTTTTCTTAATTGCTTACATTATTTTTAATATTACCGGTTTAATAGTTGTTCCCTATCTTATGTTATCCCAATCCGCCTTTTATAGCCGGGCCGTATCCGACGATGCCCCTCAACCCGAAATGCCTACAAGTTTGGAATAATAACCGGCCGAAATTTTTGAATAAACCGCCCCGCTGTTCGGGGCGGTTTTTTTGATAGAGGGAGAAGTTAAAATCGAATGGGGAAATTTATTATATTGCTAACGTTATAAATGATTCAATCTTATGAAAAAAATTACCGCTTCGCTAGCATTTTCCCGTGCGTGGGAAATTTTTAAGAAAAACCCGTTGCAACATATAGGGGTTTTCTTTTTCATAGTAATCATTTTGTGGTTACTCGGCTTTTTGATTATGCCTGACCGCAGCGCTATGAATAGTATGTCTGCTCAACCTTCTTTTGTGCCCTTAATTGCTTTTATTGTTATTGAAATTTTTGCCACATTATTTATGTTCGGTTATGCTTTGGATATTATTCGAAATCAATATAAAGGGCTGGGGGAAGTATTTTCCAAATACATGAAGGGCTCTGTATTCTTGTATGTAATTATTTTTTATGTTTTGTATGTTTTGGCAGTTATTGCAATATTTATTCCTCTTGTCGGATTGTTTTATATACTTCATAGTAAATCTTTTATTTTTTTCGGGGTGATAATCGGTTATCTTTTGGCCCTATATCTTTTCATACGCATGTTTTTTGTTGTTTATCTTTTATTAGACGGACATGATTTTGTCGATGCCATTCAAATATCTTGGAAAAAGACAAAACCGTATATCGGAGAAATTATCCTTTTTTACATTTTTAGTTTTGTTGTTTCGATTATTGGTTATATCGCCCTAATCATCGGGATTTTTGCTGCTATTCCGGTTATTTATTTTGCCCAGGCCGTCTTTTACAACGAAGCTATGGCCGACGATGCCCCTCAACCCGAAATGCCTACAAGTTTGGAATAATAACCGGCCGAAATTTTTGAATAAACCGCCCCGCTGTTCGGGGCGGTTTTTTGATAAATGGAAAAAGTTTGAATCCGAAGGGAACAACTTGTTTTATCAGCGGGACCCAAAATTACCCGACCACAATCCCACCAAGGCCGTAAGTCCCAACGCCAATGCCGCAACCATTACATATAACGGAACGATAATCAACATCCGCCAAAGGACGGCCCGGACGGGTATGCCGTAAAATACACGGTAACTGCGTATAAGATAGCGGGCAAACCAAAGCCACATCAACAACGACCACAACTGCAAAGGCCAAACGGCACTCAGTAGCATGGACAAAAGCATACCCAGGAAAAAAGCACTCTGCACATAAAAAATCAACACCAATTGTTCGGCATAATTACGGCCGGTTTTCCCGAACAAAGGATAAATCAGCATCCCGAACAAAGGAAGGAACAAAAACAAGGCCCAACTGATTTTCGACGTAAAATATTGGATAAAATTCCGCCTGTCGCTCGGGTTGCCCGCCACCCGTGCAAAGCGCGAAGCCCAGCGGTAGGCCCGCAGGTTTTCGGGTGTGGGCGAAAGCTGCCAACGGGATAACCACAGCGCCGCACTGTCGGGATTGTTATGCCTTATTAACCGTAGGGTCATTTCGGCCATTTTGTCGGGAAAAGGGAGCGTGTCGTTCAAGGCCAAACTGTCGGCTCCCACATACCATTGCACTCGCACCGCTTGGGTTTTTTCGCCCCGGGTTCCATTCCGCAACCATCCGGCCAACAGGAAAAATATCAAGGTTACCGCAAACAACATCCTGAAAGGATGCGTGTAGCGAACATGGCGTCCTTTTACAAACTCCACGGCCAAAAAGCCCGGCCGGGTCAGAAGCAGTAAGGTGCTGCGCAACCATTTGGCGTCCAAAGCCAAATAATTGTCGATAAATGTGTTTAAAAACGAACGTAAACCGATGCGGCCCGTTCTTGTGGATTGACCGCAAGCGGGACAATAGCGCTCGTTACCATGCAGCGTTTGTCCGCAATTAAGACAATGTGTCGTATCCGGTTTTTCCATTTTGCCTAATCAAAAATACTGAAAAATAGGTGAATACAAATTCGGAATAATAATCCGTTGGAATCCGATTAAAAAAAATTTAATAATTTTACCTCATATCCATTTTTGATGATATGAAAAAATTATTGCTCCTACCGCTTATTGTTATTCTGCTTAGCGCTTGGGGATGTGGTAACCCGTCGCACAATGCCGATTCGGTCATGGCCAAGCAGGAAATAGCGGTGCATAAAACCGCAACCCGTCCCGCTAAGCAACAGCCGTCCGAAATCATCGAAAGAAAGCTGGTCAAAGAAGGCCGCGTGGAATTCGAAACCGCCGATTTGGCCCGTACCCGTCAAAATATTTTGGATGCGGTGCAACGCTACAACGGCTACGTGTCCCGGGACAGGACATATAAATCCGCCGGACGGATGAGCAACACCATGATTGTGCGTATTCCGGCCGCGGATTTCGACCGCTTTTTGGCCGACGCCACGCGTGACGTCGAAAAAATCGACAGCAAAGAAATCAAGGTCAAAGACGTAACCGAAGAATTCCTCGACATCCGGGCCCGGCTCAAAACAAAAAAAGAATTGGAACAACGCTACCTGCAATTGCTCCAAAAAGCCCGTAATGTAAACGAAATTTTGGCCATCGAAAAACAATTGGGCATCCTTCGGGCCGACATCGAATCCATCGAAGGCCGGCTGAAATACCTGCAAAACCGTGTTTCCTACGCCACATTGACCCTGAGTTTTTACAAAAAAATCCGTCCGGCAATGCGTTGGGGCCGTAAGTTCAAAGATGCGTTCAAAAACGGTTGGGACAACTTTATCCGGTTTTTTGTCCTGTTGGCATACTTATGGCCTTTTATTGTCGTGATTTTGCTGCTCCTATTGGGCATGAAGTTTTATCAAAGAAAAAATAAATCCAAAAAATAGTAACTATGAAACGAATCGGCTTTTTTGTTTTTTTCGGACTTTGGTTTTTTCAAGCGCAAGCTCAGACCGGAGATTTTATCCGTCAACCCTACCTTGAAACGATGGCAAAAGTGGATACGGCCGTGGCGCCGGACAGGATTTATTTGTTTATCAATTTGAACGAAAAAGACAGCAGGGACAAAAAATCGACCGAGGAGTTGGAAGCCCTGATGTTAAAAGTTTTGGACTCCCTGAATATCGATGTAAAAAATGACCTGAGCTTGTTGGATTATACAAGTAACTTCAAGAAATACTTTTTGAATGGCAGAAAAATTTTAAAGTCCAAAAAATATTACTTGTTGGTCCACGACGTGCAAACCCTTGAAAAGGTGATGACCGGATTGGAACGGGTGGGTATTTCCAATGTTTTTATTGACAAAGTGGAATATTCCAAGTCCGAACAATTATTAATGACGTTAAGAGCCAAAGCCGTGGCCAAGGCCAAGCGTATTGCCGAAAAAATGGTTGAACCTTTGCATCAGAAAATAGGGAAAGCCATCTACATTACCGATGTTGTTATCGATAACGAATCGATTGCCCG
>WGAP01000002.1 GCA_015494775.1 Flavobacteriales bacterium
AGTAGCGCATCGAAGGTTGGTATTCCACCTGCAAGGTGCTGTTCACTTGATTTACATCGGCATAGTCCATGGCCGGTTCGGCTTCGGTGGTCATGACAACATATTCCGCTTTTTTGGCCTTAGCATCCTTTGAGCGATACACCGGCGGTTGGTATGGCCGCAGATACCAGGGGCGGACCTTAGGCAGGTTCAGGCGGTAGCGGGGTTGATAGGAGGAAAGCGTTACGGGAACATTGTCCCAATCCAGTCCGGTATTTTGGCGGATTTCGGCTTGGTATTCCCAATGCAAATCCGCGCCTGTTCCCGCGCTGCGCACGGTGTAAACGGGTGTCCAGTCAGCGCCGTCGGTCAGATAGGTGAATCGGAAATGGAATTTGCCGGCCCGGGTTACCGAAAGGGTGAGTATGGCGTCGTAGGTTTGGCGGTTGCCTTTGGTTTGGAGTTCGCTCAGTTGGCTACGCAGTTTTTTTAGTTCTTTTTCGAGGGGTTCGGCGGCTTTTTTGAGCTGGAACAATTCCTTGTAGATGGCTTCGGTGCGTTTTTTGTAGTAGGCCGAAATTTGTTGCACGGCGGTCAATCCGGCATTTTTGTCCAATTTGAGGTTTTGTTTGATAAAGCCCTGTTCGGTTTTGAGGGCCTGTTCGCGCGCCCGGATGTCGGTCAGGCGGGATTCCAGTGCATCCACACGGGATTTGAGTTTTTGGATGCGGGCATTGTCCTTGGGCGTGATGAGGTAATTTTTTTGAAAATCGGTATGCACGATATCGGCATTTCCCACGCCTTTGACCTGAAAACTTTCGCGCCGCATACGCGGGCTGAGCCCGTGAACAATCAGGGTTTGCATTCCGGCCGGCAAGTCTGCGTCGGCCTTGTGGGTCATTTGGGCCAGGCCGCGATAAACTTTAACGCGACTTACGGGAGCCGTTACTTCGATTTGCGCCCGTAGCGGAATGCTCATCAGGACAAACAGAACGAACAAAAGGAAGTTTTTCATAAAAGTTTGGATTTGGTGTAACAAATTAAAACAAATTCCGTTCCAAAACAATTTTTTGTTTTCCGGGCGGTTCCGCTTGTCCGGTAGAGCAAACCCGAAACCGGGGCAATTTCCCTAAGGTTGATGTTGATGCAATATTAAATTAACTCAAAACTATACACTCAAAACTCAAAACTAAAAAAGGTTTGCCTTCGGCAAGGGCTTGGATGATGCTGAGGCGGATTTTATTATCGATTTGTTGCGGAAAAAATTGGAAAACAAATCCTTTTGAAGGCCTAAACCGAAACGGGATTTGACATTTACCAAAAATCCCTAACTTGTAGAGGTAAAAATCCCGTATATGCCCGTAAATCCGCCGCGAAAGTCATCATCCGCCACGGAAACCGAAGCCAAAGACCTGCTTTTCAGATTGCGCAGGTTTCTGCGCCGCTTGCTGAGTATCCGCCACAATGCCGACCGTAATTTTACCGAACAAACCATATTGGCCAGCATTCCTTTTCGCGGGCATACGGCCTGGCTGCTTGTGTTTTCGGTGATGGTGGCATCGGTGGGGCTCAACATCAATTCGGTGCCCGTGGTCATCGGAGCGATGCTCATTTCGCCTTTGATGGGGCCCATTATGGGCATGGGCTATGCCATAGCCACCAACAATATCGAGGTGTTCAAAAAATCGGCCTACAATTTCCTGGTAATGGTGGCATTGAGCGTGCTCACGTCCTTTTTGTATTTCAAAATCACGCCCATCGTGGCCCGGCAGCAGGAATTGCTGCTGCGCACATCGCCCACCTTTTTCGACGTGTTAATCGGATTTTTCGGCGGTTTGGCGGGCGTTGTGGCCCTGACGCGCAAGGGTTTTTTCAACGTAATCAGCGGGGTGGCCATTGCCACGGCATTGATGCCGCCGCTTTGCACGGCCGGGTACGGATTGGCGGTGCACAATGTGCATTATTTTTCGGGTGCTTTTTATTTGTTCCTGATCAATTCGTTCTACATCGGATTGGCCACGTTTATCATTATCAAATATTTACGGTTTCCGTTGGTCAAGCATTTGGATTCGGCGCGCCGGCGGTTGATTGTGCGATTGCTTTACGGGCTGGCCGTTTTGGTGATGATACCCAGTTTGTTGTCCACCTACACCATGTATCGCCGCGAGCTTTTCAAGCAAACCGCTCGCCGCTTTGTGGATGCCAACCTGAAATTTCCCGGCGCCCGGGTTTTGAAAACCGACATCAAGCCCGACAAAAAGGAGATAGACGTGTATTTTATCGGCGAAATTGTGCCCGAAAGTCAAGTGGCGTTTTGGAAGCAACAATTGGGCCGCTATCCGCGGCTGCATAACGCCCGCTTGCAGGTTTTTCAAACCGCCGACAAGCGGAAGGAAATCGAAGAGGCCCTGTCGAAAAAGCTCAAAGGGGAAATGCTGGAACAATTTTACCGCCAAACCCGACAACAGTTGCAGGCCAAGGAAGCCGAAATCCAACGGTTGCGCGACAGTTTACGACTCAGGCAAGCCCGCGAAAACCGTTTCCGTATTCCTTATATGCAAATCAGGAACGAGGCCTTGACGTTGTTTCCGCAATTGCGTGAAGTGGAATATGCGCCCGTGGTGCACGGCGCGGGAAGCCGTATCGACACCGTTCCCACTTTTTTGTTGCATTGGAAACCGGGCCTTTCGCCTTCGTTCCGGCGGCGTGAGGAACAGCGGTTTGTCCGTTGGATGAAGCGGCGCTTGCGGTTGGATACCTTGGCCGTGGAGCGGTTGAGGTAATGAAAAAAATATATCATCATTAAAAATGGGTGGTTTATCTTTCCCGGCATTTTTTGATTTCGGTAATACCATTTCCAACAAATTTATTATGCACGCATAATAAATTTTTGTATATTTGTGGAAGAAATATCCCGTTAAGCTATGCCGCACCGCGAAAAAACCATCGATCAATGGGTCCGCGAAACCTGGATGTCCATTGCCAAATATTATAACGAAACGGCTGCCGCCTTCGGCGGAACCATGGCCATTGGCTTTGCTTTGCTCAACATCAATCCCAAGGAAGGCACGCCGTCCACGGTGCTGCCGCAAAAAATGGGCTTGGAACTTACTTCCCTCTCGCGCACAC
>WGAP01000003.1 GCA_015494775.1 Flavobacteriales bacterium
CGGAGAAGGAGAATTTAATACGGCTGTGGGCTATCATGCCTTGCGAAACAATACCACGGGTTCATACAATACAGCCATAGGTGCCTGGACCTTACAGTCCAATGTGTCGGGTGATCGAAACACGGCTACGGGTTTTGCCGCTTTGGCGGCCAATGATGACGGAAATGACAATACGGCCTACGGATACGGCGCCTTGCAAGCCAATAGCTCGGGTAATTACAATACGGCCATCGGAAGCCGGGCCCTTCAAGCCAACACTAGCGGAAATTATAATACAGCCATGGGTTATCGCGCATTGAGTTCCAATACCACGGGTATTGAAAATACGGCCTTGGGTTCCGAAGCCCTGCGCGACAATACCACGGCTTCCAAAAATAGCGCCGCAGGATTCCAAGCGTTGGCTTCCAATCAAACCGGAAAGGAAAACACCGCCGCAGGTGTTCAGGCCTTGAAACAAAATACCACCGGAAGTTATAACACGGCTTTGGGAGCATATAGCCTGGAAAGCAACACCACCGGAAGCAAAAACTGCGCTATCGGTTACCAGGCGTTGGACAACAATACCACCGGTTCACATAATGTGGCCATTGGAAAAAAAGCGCTGATGCATAACGGAATAGGTAGTAAGTCGGTGGCTATCGGTAATAATGCATTGCGCAATAACGGTAACGGAGCCACCCAACCGCATCAGGCATCTTTCAATACCGCCATTGGTAATAATGCCCTGAAAAACAATTCCACGGGATATAATAATACGGCCATCGGAAACGATGCCGCCTATAACAATACGATAGGACATGATAATGTGGCGGTGGGGAATTTGGCTCTTTTTAACAATACGAGCGGATCGTATAACGTGGCCGTAGGTTTACAATCCTTATACTACAACACCACCGGTTCGGAAAATGTGGCCGCAGGAAATCTGGCGTTATATAACAACACCACTGGAACCAAAAATACGGCCGTAGGTCAATATGCCTTGTATAGCAATACCACGGGTACGGGTAATGTGGCTCTCGGAAAAGATGCTTATTTCACGGACGGCGCACTTAATAATACGCTGTGTATGGGTTATTGGTCCGGAGCCATGAGCAACGTGTCGGATCGGTTTGAAATAGGGAACACGTCCATGACTTGGATTGGTGGTCAGGAACCGTGGAGCACATATAGCGACCGGCGTTTTAAAACACAAGTAAAAGATGATGTAAAAGGTTTGGATTTTATTCTGCGTTTACGGCCGGTGAGCTATCACTGGGACATTCATAAACTCAATGATGCATTGGTGCGTATTCAACACAAAAAGCAAGTGGAAGATTGGCCGGGACGTTATGATATTGAAAAAATCAAGATGACCGGTTTCATAGCCCAAGAGGTGGAACAAGCCGCCCGGGAAGCGGGTTATGATTTTAGCGGCGTTCGTAAGGCCGATGACGCCTTGGGAATGTATAGCATCAGCTATGCGGAATTTGTGGTTCCTTTGGTTAAAGCCATTCAGGAACAGCAGGAAATCATCGCCGGTCAGAATGATAAGTTGGCCGAATTGAACAAACAAGCCGAAGAAGACCAAGAGGTAATTGATAGGTTGGAAATCAAAAACCGTCAATTGCAATCCGAGCTTGAATCGTTGATGCAAACCTATGAACAATTGAAATCGGTCCAAGCACAAAATTCCCATTAAAATCATAGAAAATTTAATCAATAAAAAAAAATCAAATACCATGAAAAAAATAGTTTTACTGTTCGTATTGATTTTGTCCGTTCATTCGCTTTCGGCACAATTGGCCGTAAAAAAATGGAGTATTTCCTCGCAAGGCGGTTCGGCATCGTCGAGTGGAGGGATAGGCATGGTGTTCACCATAGGTGAATTGGCCGTGCGTGAATACACTTCGGGTGGTGTTTTGTTGTCAGAAAGTTTTGTGGGGCCCGACATTGCCGCTTTGGATGTAGAAGATTATCAACTTTTGGAGGATGTGTTGATTTATCCCAATCCGGTGTCGCATAACCTTTATGTGCGCTTACCGGAAACGATGCAATATGAAGTAAAGTTAATGGATATGACCGGCAAAGAAGTTATCGGGAAACAGGGAAGGGGTGAATTGGTTTCATTGGATATTTCATCCTTGGCCCAAGGTACGTATTTGCTCTTGGTCATTGACCGATCGGAACATAGGATGCACGTGTTTAAAGTGGAAAAACGCTGACGAATAAACTTACGGAAACAAACAACGCCATCCCACGGTGTGCGACAGAAAGCAAGTGGTTTTTCTCATAGCAGTGGGGTTATTGTAAGGCCCGGGCTCCGGCCCGGGTTTTTTGTTATAAATCATAAATTCCGTCTAACGGTCTTGGATATTTAACGATAAAACTGATTATTTGAAAATCCCGCGCCAGGGATGGGAGCGGTATGAGCCGCCGGCGGTGCCGATGGTTTTCCGCCCGGCGGAGGCGACCGGAGGAAGCCCCACGCACGGGCGGGCGCGGGCGCGCGGGACGTGCGCCCGAGTAAAACCACGGCATCCGCCAAGGCGAATATGAGCGGACAGCCCGGTCCCGACATCGCGCAAGCGATGTGCGGGAGGCGCCCTAAAAAACAAAAAACATCCGGTAAATCACCTTGGTTTTTCAACGGGCAAAAACTAACTTTGCATCAAAACACGAAAATATGCCCGCACTGTCGCAACTGTCGGCGCAAATGCCCGCATCGCCCATACGTAAACTGGTTCCCTATGCCAACGCCGCCAAAAAACGCGGTATCAAGGTGTATCATCTCAACATCGGCCAACCCGACATTCCCACGCCCCGAAACGTGCTGGAAGCCATAGGCCGCTTCGATGCGCCGCTTATCCCCTACACCATGTCGCAAGGCACCGAAAGCTACCGCCAAGGATTGGCACGTTATTACGCCAAACACAACATCCATGTTACGGCCGACGACATCATCGTAACCACCGGGGGAAGCGAAGCGCTGCTCTTTACCGTAGGCAGCATTGCCGACCCGGGCGACGAAATCATTATCCCCGAACCTTATTATGCCAACTACAATAGTTTTGTAACGCTTTTCAAGGTAAAACCCGTTCCGGTGCAGTCGAAAATCGAAAATAATTTCGCCCTGCCGCCCGTGCGGGAATTCGAAAAACTCATCACGCCGCGCACCAAAGCCATCCTGTACAGCAATCCGTCCAACCCCACGGGTTATGTCTATACCGAAGACGAAGTGCGCCAACTGCGCGACCTGGCCCTTAAACACGACATTTTTATCATTGCCGACGAAGTGTATCGCGAATTTATCTACGGCGACACCAAGCACCATTCCATCATGCATCAACCGGACATGGAAAACCATGCCATCCTGGTGGATTCGGTGTCGAAGCGTTACAGCATGTGCGGCGCCCGCATCGGTGCGGTGGTGAGCCGTAACAAAGCGCTGATGCAATCGGTGCTGCGCTTTGCCCAGGCACGATTGAGTCCGCCCACGCTGGGCCAATACGCCTCGGAGGCGGCCCTGCAAACGCCGCAAAGTTATTTTGACCGGGTGATTGCCGAATACAAAGCCCGCAGGGATTTGCTCATTGCCGGCCTGGAAAGTATTCCGGGCGTGCGCATCGGCTATCCCAAAGGCGCCTTTTACCTGATGGCTGAACTGCCGGTGGACGATTCGGAAAACTTCGCCCGCTGGATGCTCAGCGAATTCAACGACCGGGGCGAAACGGTGATGGTGGCTCCGGCCGGCGGTTTTTATTCCGATCCCGCCCTGGGTCGCCGCCAGGTGCGCATCGCCTATGTGCTGAACACCACCGACCTGCAACGCTCGGTGGAAATTCTACGTAAGGCCTTGGCCGCTTACCGTCAAGCTCACGGCCTTGATTAATGTAAAGGAAAACATATCGCTCAAAGCTCATAACACTTTCGGCCTGGATGTTAGGGCGCGCCTTGTGGCCCTGTTGCATCAGCCGGAGGATTTGATGCCCCTTTTGGAACATTACCGTGATGTGCCGGTGCTTTTTTTGGGCGAAGGAAGCAACGTGCTTTTCCTGGAAGACTTTGACGGATTGGTGATTTTAAACCGCTTGGAAGGCGGCATCGAAATTCTCGACCGGAATCGGGAAAGCATTCACATCACTGTTTCGGGCGGGATGCATTGGCATGACGTGGTGCGCTATGCCGTGGAACAGGATTGGCAGGGCATCGAAAGTTTGGCGCTTATTCCTGGCAAAGCGGGCACGGCGCCTTTTCAAAACATCGGCGCCTACGGAAACGAATTGGCCGACGTGCTTACGGCCTGCTACGCGATTGACACCCGCACGGGACGGAATTTGCGTTTACGCAAAGAAGAATGTGGCTTCGGCTATCGAAATTCGCTTTTCAAGCGGGAACCGGGGCGTTATTTTATCCACCGCTTGGAACTGCGTCTGTATCCGGGACGCCGGCCGCAGGTGCGTTATCGTGCCCTGGAAAATTACCTGACCGAACGCGGCATAAAACACCCGGCCATCCAAGATGTTTTCCGTGCAGTCATCGACATTCGCCTATCGAAACTCCCCGACCCCGCCGTTACGGGCAATGCCGGCAGTTTTTTTAAAAATCCGGTTATCGACCGCAGGCATTACGAGGAACTGAAACAACGGTATCCCGACTTGCCCGCCTACCCCGCCGGCAATGAGCGGGTCAAAGTGCCGGCCGGTTGGCTTATCGACCGGGCCGGATGGAAAGGTTTTCGCGAAGGCGATGCAGGCGTGCATCCCAAGCAAGCCCTCGTGCTGGTAAATTACGGTCAAGCCACGGGATTTCAAATCTACAAATTGGCCCAACGCATTATGGCCGACGTGTTCGACCGTTACGGTATCGAATTGGAACCCGAAGTGCGCATCATTCGTAACGCCACAAAACAATAGGTATGCATGCCGATGACGATTTGAAATTTGTCCGACCGCGCAGGGAATTGATCAACACGCTTCGCGCCAAAGGCATCACCGACCCACGCATGCTTCAAGCCATGGAGCGCGTACCGCGCCATCGTTTTGTGGACCCGTCCATGGAACGCTTTGCCTACGAAGACCGGCCGCTGCCCATTGGCAACGACCAGACCATATCGCAGCCCTTTACGGTGGCTTTTATGACCCAATTGCTTGATGTACATCCGGGTATGAAAGTGCTGGAAGTGGGCACGGGTTCGGGGTATCAAACGGCGGTGTTGTTGGAATTGGGAGCGCGTGTTTATTCGGTGGAACGAATCAAGGAATTGGCCGAGGAAGCCAAGCAGCGGTTGGA
>WGAP01000004.1 GCA_015494775.1 Flavobacteriales bacterium
GGGCGGCTTGCCGCGAGGGAAAAGGCAGGCGGCTGAGTGCTGCGAACGTAGTGAGCAGTGTATCGAAGCCCCGGCCGATCAATACGGTCGCTTCGATACAATTTTTGCTACGCAAAAATCACTCAGCGACCTACATCGCGCCAGGGATGGGAGCGGTTATGCGCAGGCGGCGCGCCGCAGGCCTGCCGGGGCGGCGGGGCGACCAGCAGGAAGCCACGCCCGCTACGCTCGCAGGGCAAGAGCGGGCCGACTGCGCATTTGAGCGGACAGCCCGGTCCCGACATTGCGCAAGCAATGTACGGGAGGCGCCCGAAAAATAAAAATCGCATAGGACAAGCCGCCAAAATAACGTATTTTCGTGCCAAAGAAGCGTCTATGACCGACAGGAATTTGCTTTTGGACATTGCGCGGCACTACGGAACGCCCGCCTATGTGTATGACCTGCAAGACGTGCGGGAACGCTACCTGCATTTGAAGGAGCATTTGACCGGACTGCCGGCCGATGTTCACTATGCCGTCAAGGCCAATGCGCATCCCGAAATATTGCGGACGCTCCGGGAAATGGGCAGCGGCGCGGATTGTGTGTCGGTGCAGGAAGTCGAGCGGGTTTTGGAAGCGGGTTTTGCGCCCGAAAAAGTGCTCTATACGCCCAGTTGTCCGTCGGAGGAGGAATTGCGACGGGCCTTTGAACTGGGCGTGCGGGTACATATCGGTGCGTTGGAATATTTGCCTTGGGTGGCGGAGCATTATCCCGGCCGCCCTATCGGGCTGCGGCTCAATCCCGATGTGCGCATCGAAGGAAACGTAAAAATAGCCACGGCCCACGCCGGAAGTAAATTCGGCATCCCTTGGACGTTGAACAAGGACTTGATGAAAATGCTCCGCAAATTGCCGCTGCGGGTAACGGGTCTGCACGTGCATATCGGTTCGGACGTGCATTCGTGGCAAGATTTGGCCCGCGGCGTGGATTTTCTGACCGATATTGCGGGCGCATTTCCCGATTTGACCTATTTGGATTTCGGTAGCGGCCTTAAAGTGCCTTACCGCAAAAGCGAACGGGAAATCGACCTGGCGGCCTATGCCGATCACATCCGCCAACGGATGAAAGCCCTGCCGCAATTGCGTATCGTTTTGGAACCCGGAAAGTTTTTGGTGGCCCGAAGCGGAGTTTTCCTGATGCAGGTTACCACGGTCAAGCGGACACCCTTCAAAACCTTTGCCGGCGTAAACACGGGATTCAACCATATGATCCGGCCGATGTATTACGATGCCTATCACGCTATTGAAAACCTTTCCAATCCGGGCGGCAAGGAACAGGTTTATGACGTGGTGGGCAACCTGTGCGAAGAAGATACTTTTGCCCGCGCACGCCGGATGCCCGAAGTGCGGAAAGGTGATATATTGGCCCTGCACAATGCCGGCGCCTACGGCTATGTGATGGCTTCGCACTACAACCTGCGGCCTTTGCCCAAAGAAATTATTGTGGACGGAAACAAAATTTATGAAGCATAAACCTTTTACCTTTTTACCCGGCAAAACGGCCTGGCTGTTGCTTGTGGCCGTATTGTCTATGTTCTCCTGCCTGAACAACTCCGGCAGTGAGGTTACCGACACATTTACGGGCAAGGAAGTACCTGTACCGCAAAAGGTCCGCGACACGGCGGAGGTGATGTTTTACAATGTGGAAAACCTTTTCGATACCATTGACGACCCGCATCATAACGACGATGATTTTTTGCCCGGCGGTAATTTTGCTTGGACGGAGGCCAAATACCGGAAAAAAATCCGCAACCTGGCACGGGTGATTGCAAATTTTGCCCGCCGGCGCGAAGCGCCGGTGGCTATCGGCCTGGCCGAGGTGGAAAACGACCGCGTGTTGCGGGATTTGATCGCCGACAGTTTGTTGCGGGATTTTCATTACGACTTTATTCATTACGAATCGACCGATTTTCGCGGTATTGATGTGGCTTTGCTCTACCGGACGCCTTTCAAGGTTTTTTACCGCAAGCCCGTCAGGGTGTATTACGGTTTGGGACGAAAGCGGCATCGCTTGCGGGACATTCTGGCAGTGGGCGGCCGGCTGCGGGGCGATACGCTTTTTGTGTTGGTCAACCATTGGCCTTCGCAGCGCAAAGGAAGCCGCCGCAGCGAGCCCGAGCGCGAAGCTGCGGCCCGGGCCTTGAACAGTGCGGCAAAGGCGATAAGGAAAAAATTCGGGGATGTTAAAATCCTGGTTTTGGGCGATTTCAACGAAAATCCCAACGGAAAGACCGTTCAAAACATCCTGCATCCGCACCGGCGGCGCACGGATGCGCCGGGTTGGTATGCGCCGCTAACGCACCTTTGGAACCCGCGATACAGCGGAAGTGAACGTTTTCACGGGCGTTGGGATTTGTTTGACCAAATTTTTGTCAACCGTTCGTTGGTGGTATCCGATTCGAGCGAAAAAAAAGGACAATGGCTGTTGTTGAAGGCGGGGATTTTCCGTGCGCATTTTTTACTGAAAGGCCGGGGTATTCGTCGCAGTTTCCACGGAACGGAGTTTGATCCGCGAGGTTTTAGCGACCATTTGCCGGTGTATGTAGCTTTGGGCTATGTTGACGGAAATGAATAATGGGGGAAGGGCTAAGTATTAGGTCGGAATTTCTGAACGAATTATTAATAAATTCCTCAAACTTTCCGTTTGGGGTTATTTTGAGGAAATTTGATTAGTTTTGAGGAAAGAAAAATCATTGGGAATGTCTCAAATTATACGAAAAACCTTATTGGATAAACTTGCTGTTTTGAGAGACCGGAACCTGATAAAGGTCATCACCGGCGCACGTCGTGTAGGAAAATCCACATTATTATTACAGTTTCAGGAACGCTTGCGGGCCGAAAATCCGGATGTTTCGATTGTTTCCATCAATTTGGATTTGCCCGAATTCCGGGTGCTTGCCGAAAAACATTGGAAGGAAATTTATGATTACATTATGGCGCAAACCCGTAAGGACAAGAAAAATTATGTTTTTATCGATGAGGTACAAAATATACCGGAATTTGAAAAATTACTGGAAGGATTATTTGTAACACCCAACATCGACTTGTATGTAACAGGGTCGAATGCTTATTTACTATCGAGTGAATTGGCCACTTTGCTCACGGGGAGGGCCTATGAAATCAACGTTTTGCCGTTTTCGTTTGCCGAATTTCTGGAATTTACCGGAAAAACGGATAATCCCGACCGTGCTTTTGCCGAATATTTGCACATAGGCGGTTTTCCCGAGGCCGTGAAATTGGCCTCAAAAGGTGAAAATTACGTTTATGAATATTTGGAAACCGTTTTTCGAAATATCTATGAAAATGATATACGGAAACGCCACCGGATTTTTCATGAAACATCTTATATTGAGGTGATTAAATTTTTGATAGACAGTATTGGATCCATTGTTTCGGGAAGAAATATTGCTCGTGTATTGACGGCCAACGGAAAAAAAATCGATAATAAGACCGTTTCACGCTACAT
Organism: Flavobacteriales bacterium; assembly: GCA_015494775.1. GTDB lineage: Bacteria > Bacteroidota > Bacteroidia > Flavobacteriales > Flavobacteriaceae > JAADED01. The sequence continues at coordinate 3,506 of WGAP01000004.1, forward strand.
CGATACCCTTGTTGAGGCATTCCTGTTTTATAGGGTAAACAGGTATGATGTAAAAGGAAAACAACTCTTGGCCACCTTGGAAAAATACTATCTGGTTGATTTGGGTTTTCGCTATGCCTTGTTGGGCAAGGAACGACAAGCTGATGCCGGCCGTTTGTTGGAAAATGTAATTTATTTGGAACTCTTACGCAGAAATTATCAAATCTGGGTGGGTAAAGTGGAAACATATGAAGTGGATTTCGTTGTCAGGGACAACAAAGGATATACCCAATATATTCAGGTTGCTTATACAATCAAAGATGCTAAAACTTTTGAAAGGGAAATGAAGCCGTTTTATAATATTCCCGATTATAACCAACGAATGATTATTAGCATGGACTATGATACGGGGTCTTACAAAGGTGTAAAACTTGTCAATGCCATTGATTGGCTATTGGACGGTTATTCACCCGGGTAAATAAATAATGATCGTCTTATTGAAGAAAATCCTGATGAAAATTTTTTAGAAAACCGATTTAAATTCCTCAAACTTTCCGTTTGGGGTTATTTTGAGGAAATTTGAAGGAGCGCGAATTGATGTTCCGGTTGCCGGCAAACAGAAAACATATAAGCGAAAAAGGCCGCCCCGCTTGCGGGGCGGCCTTTTCATGGCAAGTGGTTTTGATAAGGGCGGAGATGATGAGAAAAACAAATCAGGACATTGGCAAGTGCTTTGACATGTTTTTTCAAAATCAAAAATAGAGTGCTATTTTCAAACATTAGTCCCAAATCCTGTTGCACAAACAATATGGGACAACTTTTTCGGGGATGATTTTTATCACCCTTTTTATGGAAAATGAAAAAACAATCTAAATAAAAGATAAAAAAGCGTACTCAAATGATAATCATAGGCCCGAATTTGCCCGAAAAAATGTATTTTTAGCCACATCAAAACAAAACTTATGGATTTTTCACTTTCCGAAGAACATTTAATGATACAAGAAGCCGCACGGGATTTTGCCCGTGCCGAATTACTTCCCGATGTCATCGAACGCGACAAAGAAGCCCGCTTTCCCGACCGTCAGGTTAAACTGATGGGCGAAATGGGATTTATGGGCATGATGGTTCCGCAAGCTTACGGCGGAAGCGGTATGGATACCCTGGCCTACGTGTTGGCTATGGAAGAAATTGCCAAGGTGGATGCTTCGGCCGCCGTGATTATGAGCGTTAACAATTCGTTGGTTACCTGGGGCTTGGATCATTTTGGCACCGAAGAACAAAAACAAAAATACCTGGTCCCGCTGGCATCGGGACAAAAACTGGGCGCTTTTGCGCTGAGCGAACCCGAAGCCGGCAGTGATGCCACACACCAACGCACCACGGCCATCGACAAGGGGGATTATTACCTGCTCAACGGCGTAAAAAACTGGATAACCAATGCCGGCCATGCCGACGTGTTCCTGGTCATCGCCCAAACCCACCCCGAAAAAGGCCATCACGGCATCAATGCCTTTATTGTGGAAAAGGGCTGGGAAGGATTTACCCTCGGACCCAAGGAAGACAAAATGGGCATCCGCAGTTCCGACACCCATTCGTTGATTTTCCAAGACGTCAAAGTGCCCAAGGAAAACCGCATCGGCGAAGACGGTTTCGGGTTTAAATTCGCCATGAAAACCCTAGCCGGCGGGCGTATCGGCATTGCGGCCCAAGCCCTGGGCATTGCACAAGGCGCCTACGAACGGGCCCTGCAATATGCCAAGGAACGCGAGGCCTTCGGCAAACCCATTATTCATCATCAAGCCGTGGCCTTCAAACTGGCCGATATGAAAACCCGCATCGATGCGGCGCGCTATCTGATTTGGAAGGCCGCTTGGGACAAAGACCAAGGCAAGGATTACAACCTCAGCAGCGCCATGGCCAAATATTATGCGGCCGAAACGGCCATGTGGGTAACCACCCAAGCCGTGCAAATCCACGGTGGCTACGGCTACGTGCGCGAATACCACGTGGAACGTATGATGCGCGACGCCAAAATCACGCAGATATACGAAGGCACGTCCGAAATTCAGCAAATCGTGATTGCACGAGCCATTGCCAAGGAAAAAATCCGGTAGGTAATTATTTGCAGGACGCTACGTGAACCGCCGCAGGCGTTTCACTTCGCGGCTCCACAAGCCTGCGCGCCTTGCAAGCGGCGGCGCTTGTCTTGTTCCGCTGCTTCGCAAGCCCTTCGGTCTTGCTCCGCGTGCTTCGGAGCCCTGTCGGTCTCCTCGCAGGCCTCGGAACCCTGCGGTTTCCTCGGCGGTCGGCGAACCCGCAAGGCGGTTTCGCCTTTTTATTTATCTTGTTGATATTCGGATATTTAAACCATTTGTAGAGACGCCCAATTTGGGCGTCTCTACGGGCAAAAAAAATAAATCGCCCACAATGTTTATTGATGTAGCGACGCGATGCATCGCGTCGCTGCGGGCGGAACGGAACAACCGAATGGTATTACAACCCGCCTACAATGTTTACAGTAGGGGAACGCAAATCACAAATCGGTGTTCGATTGTTCGATGTTTATCATTCAAATGCGGTTTACGCAAGGGAAAAGGCCGGCGGCTGAGTGCTGCGAACGCAGTGAGCAGTGTATCGAAGCCCCGGCCGGTCAATCCGGTCGCTTCGATACAATTTTTGCTGCGCAAAAATCACTCAGCGACCTACATCGCGCCAGGGATGGGAGCGGTTATGCGCGGTAAGCATCGCTTCAAGTATAAAATAACGCACCAAGTTTCGTTCTTTTTGCCGATAACGGCATTGACAACCCTCGCCATAGCTACGGCTATGTCTTCGGATTGCCGGCTTTGTTCTCGACAA
>WGAP01000005.1 GCA_015494775.1 Flavobacteriales bacterium
TAATTGCCGTTTTGGTCATACACATCGGTGGTAACCACTTGGATTGTTTGCTTAACGGCGGTGTTCCAAACGGTAAAACCGATGGGAAACTTGCCCCTTACATTGTCAAAAGTGTAGGCCGGCACCACAAAACCGCCCAAGTATTCGGCCAAAAAGAAATTACGGAACTTGCGGAAATTGGATCCGTTGACAAATTTCAGCGTGGAAAATTGGGCCAAAACCGCGCCATTTAGTTGTTCATAAATGACCGCCATAAACAGGGCAAAAAATTCGTTGGATGCATTTCCTATTACCGGATTGAGTTTTTGTTTTATCTTAAAATTGGTGGTAACGCCCGCTTTGTTTTTACCGGTGCCGGTTACGGTTTTGGCGGTGGTGGCTTCGGCGTAGGGCGGATTGATGTAAATCACCAATTTTTTCCGTTTTTCGGGGTCTTGAATAATTTCGAATAAGCTGTCGGGAATTTTTCCGCCTTGTGAAACGGGTTTAAATTCGTCGTTCAGGAAATCGAACTGAAACACGTGGCTTTTCAAAAGATTGGCGCCGTGGTCGATGCGTTCGTGCATGACGTTAATGTCAGCCCGGTCGATGGTGCTGGCATAGATGTTGTATTTGTTGGTCAATCCGGCCAAAAGGTTTCCGGTTCCGGCGGCACAGTCCCAAATGTAGTATTCATCCTGCCAATTTTCGCCCAAAGTGTCGGTCAGGTATTTTTGCGATAGTTCCACCCAAATGCGCGGCGTAAAAAAGGCGCCTTTACGTTCGCGAATATCTTGCGGGACCAACAAATCGCGCCGTTCGATGATATAATCCTGAAATTCTTCGACCGGCGGCCGTTTATAAATTTTCCAAAAGTCGGTATAGATTTTTTTGTTTTTGATGGTGATGGCCGCATCGAAGGCCAAACCGAGATTTTCTTTGGCGATTTTGTATTCCTGATTTTGAAAAACCACAAAAAGATTATCCTTTACACTGGTATCGTCATCAATATTTTGGGTGTTTTTGTCGTCCACAAAAAGGTCGGCCAAATAAAAATCACTATCCAGGATATTCCGTTTTTTCAGTTCTTCCCAATCGGTATTTATTATGGGTTTTACCACTTCGAGCCAGCGCAGATAAATGGAAATAAAATTGTTTTTATCGATTTTGATTTTGCTTTTGGTGGTGGCTTTGGCAATGTTGTTTTTGATAAAACTTTGTAATTCCTTTTCGTCGCGTTCGTAATCAAAAACATAGGTTTTTTCCTTTAAAATACCTTCCACGCGGTCTTTGATCAGCTTGAATTCCTTGGTATTATGGTTGCTGGGAGCCACGTTCCAATTAAAATCGTTCAGGTAAAAAATATCTTGAACATTGACATAATCGATAAAAGCCATTTTCCGGTAATCAAACGCGCCGAGAAACGGTGGCGGCAGCGTTTTGTCGAACGTGCGGGCTTTGCCTATCGTGAGTATCAATTGAACAAACATTGCCGGAATATCGTAATCGCCTGTTTTGGCTTCGGCCCACAGCAAAGGTTTTTGTTCGTATAAATTTTTTTGTTTGGGATAAACCGTAAAATCGATGTTACCGATAATTTCGGTCGTATCGAAATCACGAAACCAATCGGCGGCCACCTTGTTTTTCAGTTCTTCTTCCCTGATGTTTTTGTATTTCATTTCGGGTTATGCCAAATATTCCAAGCAAAGATTGCCCGGAAGTTTATTGATTATCAAAAATAAACATTTTTCCGTAAGCCGGCCAAGGCGGCGGATTTCCAATTTCACAAAACCTTTTGCCCTTGGTATTCAGGAATAATATCGCCCAGCAATTCCATCAAAACTTTACGGTCGGTCCAGTCGGCTTGTTCCAGCAGGCGGAGTTTTTTATTAAACTCGGCACAATCCAGCGGCGATAATTTGGAAATATAAAGTTTTTCGTGGGCCGTGCGTTCCACTTTTTCGGCCGAAGTGAGCAGTTCCTCGTATTTTTTCTCGCCCGGCCGCAGTCCGATAAACCGGATTTTGATGTCTTCGGGATAGCGTTTGCCGGCCAAGCGAATCATTTTGACGGCCAAGTCGAAAATGCGCACCGGTTCGCCCATGTCGAACACAAAAATTTTTCCGCCCGAACCGTCCTCGGCGGCTTTGAGCACCAAGTGGGCCGCTTCGGGAATGGTCATAAAATAGCGCGTAATCTCGGGGTCGGTAACGGTAACGGGGCCGCCGTTTTGGATTTGTTTTTTGAACAAATGAATGACCGAGCCGTTGGAGCCCAACACATTGCCGAAGCGCGTTACGATAAATTGCGTGCCCGCGGTTTGTTCCTGCATACAGCGGGCCAAGAGTTCGGCGATGCGTTTGGTGGCGCCCATAATATTGGTGGGATTAACGGCCTTGTCAGTGGAAATTTGGATGAATTTTTCCACGCCGGTTTCCACGGCTGCAAGCATCAGGTTGCGCGTGGCAAACACATTGACCAAAATACCGTAGTAGGGTTCCTCTTCGATTACGGGCACGTGCTTGTAGGCCGCCGCGTGGAACACATAATGCGGACGATGCGTTTCCAAAATGCGGCGGATAAAATCCGTGTCGGTAATATCGGCCAGGACGGTTTCGAAGCGCTCGAATCCTTCGGCAAGCAAATCGGTTTTGAGCGTATAAAGCGGCGTTTCGGCCTGGTCCAAAATCAGGAGTTTGGCGGGATGGTAATGAATGATTTGGCGCACCAAGGCACTGCCGATAGAGCCGGCGCCGCCCGTAACCAGCACCGTTTTTCCGTCCAGCATTTCCCGGATGCCGTGGTCCTCGAAACGAATGGGCTTGCGCGAAAGCAATGCCTCCATATCCAAGGATTGCCACTGCTCGATGTTCAAAGCGTTTTCCAGCCATTTTTCCACCGGCGGAAGGGTTTTGATTTGCACGCCGGCCGACACAAAAACGTCCAATTCCTTCAAGGTGCGCAATGGGTTGGACACGTTGTTGGTGAGCAGGAGCAGGTCGATGTTTTTCTTGGTCAGCCATTGTTCCGAAATGCTTTTGCAGGAATAAACCGACACGCCTTGGATGCGTTGGCGTCGGGCGTCTTGGTCCGGCGGCCGGATAAAACCTTCGACCAAAAATTTGTATTTATCGTTATTACGTAAAAATTCGAGCAAGCTAATGGCGTTGTTATCCGTTCCGTAAATAAGCACCTTGTAGGGTTTTTGGGCTTGGCGCAGGATTTTGTAGTAGTAGGATTTGTAAAACATCCTGGCGGCAATCATAAAAATACTTGCCAGCACGAAATACATAAAACTGATCGAGTAGGGAAAATTGAGAAATTCGACCGAATGCGTAAAGCGTGCATACCAAGTGCCCAAAAGCATCAAGCCGGCCGTAAATCCGTTGGACAGAATGATGATGCGAATATCTTCGGCGCCCGTATGGCGAACTACGCCGCGATAGGGTTTGAAAATCAGGAAAGAAATAATGGCAAACAAAACCACCCACGGCAATTGTCCGGCCATTTTGTTCCAGGGGAAAAACATGTCGAAATTAAACCGCACCCAGTAGGTAAACACAAAGGCCAGGGTAATCAAGGACAAGTCGATAAGAAAAATCACCCAACGCGGCGACGAACGCATCAAAAAATCCCGGATTTTGGTCCAGAAAGGAAAATACAGGGAGGATATGTCAGGTTCTTTCGGGCTCATGCCGTTGGATAAGCAAATATGATACCACAAAGATAAACATTGCGCCGAATAGCATCATCCATTGTTCGAAAACGGATTTTTCCCAACAACGACATGCTATCATTACATAATTGATAATTGCTTGAAACAATGCATAAAAAGCCGCTGCCGTCAGGTGTTTCCAATGCCAGCGGTCCACCATTTTTTGATAAACATGCCAGCGGTGGGCCTTGAAGATATTTTGCCCGTGCCAAAGCCGGCGTATGATGGTCATGGCGCTGTCGGTGCCGTAAAGGAGCACCAAAAGGAGCAAAACGGGTGCGCGTAGGTGCACCATAAATTTAGCCAAACCGAACAGGAAAAAAGCGGCCAAAGCCATGGTGCCCGTATCGCCCGAAAACATCAAGGCGTGCCGGCGAAAATTAAAATACCCGAAAGCCAGCACCGAAAGGCCCGCAATGGCCGTCCACCGGCTGTCCAAAAGATGCACTTGACCGTCGAGCAGGGCCAAACTTGCCAGCAAAACCAACGAATACAGTCCCGTAATGCCGTTGATACCGTCCATAAAGTTAAAGGCATTCACAAATCCCAAGGCCACAATCACGGCCAAAATTTTGATGCCCCAATGAAAATCCGCCGCAAAAAGGCCGGCATCCTGCAAAATCATCAAAACGGCTAACAACTGAACGGGAAAACGAACGCCGGGCGAAAGATTTTTCCGGTCATCAAGCCAGCCGGTTAAGCTCAGCAACAGGAATCCGGCCAAAAACCACGGATATTGGGGAAAAACAAAGGCCGCATAACCTGCCAAAACCCCCAGAAAAAACAAAATGCCCCCGCCGCGCACCGTAGGCGTGTGATGGGAACTGCGCCGGGTGGGAATGTCCAAAATTTTTTTTCGCGAAGCAAAGGCGTAATACCAACGCCCCGTGACCCAAAAGGCCAGTAAAATCAGTAGCGAGTAAAATATTATTTCAAGATGTTTTTCCATTGCAAAAGCACTTTTTTCCCGTCGAATTGTTCGACTTTGCGGCGCGCATTGGCGGCGATTTTTCCGGCCAGGCCGGGATTTTCGACATAATGCACAATGGCCTCGGCCATAGCTTCGGGATTGTTCAAATCCACAAGCAATCCGTCGTGTTCGTGTTGTATTAAATCGGGCAGACCACCCGCCCGCGTGCTCACCACGGGCAGCCCTAAGGCCATGGCTTCCATTACGCTCACCGGCGTATTGTCCACATCGGTGGTGTTGATAAAAATATCGTAATCTTCCGAAAGCCGGTGCCATTCGCTTTGCTCCAAGGCGCCGGTAAAAATCACGTCATTTTTCACATTCAATTTTTCGGCCAAACACCGGGCGTCTTCCATACTGCCGTCCTTGTCGGGCCCCACCATACACAGCCGGGTGTCGGGATATTGTTTTTTGAGCCGATGCAAAACCTTAACGGCATTGCAGGGCCGGTAATGGCGGGCAAAGGCACGCACCCAAAGCAAGCGCGGCCGGAATTGTTTCCGTTCCTTGAACAGATACCTGTCCAAAACCAACGTGTTGGGAATAAATTCCACCCCGAAACCCGCCTTGCGAAAAATGCGTAACAAATAAGGCGAAGGCGCCACATTCCGGTAAGCCCGGGCAAAAATCATGCGCGAAAGTAATGGATTTTTTTCCAATCGTTCCGGCAAATTTCCTCCGCGCAGAATCGGGATGTATTTTTTATTCCCAAGGCGTAAAAACTGGCTGATAATTAAGGCATAATAAAAATTTTGCGTGCTATACGTATCTATCAGAAAATATTGGGCGTTCCAATGACGCACTACGGTGTATAGCATATCGGCCATGCGGAGCAGTTTGTTTTTTTTGTCCGAAACCGAAATGACCTCATAGCCGGATTTGCGTAGCAAATCCGTTACGATTTCATGTGATGTCCGGTAGCGGGTTTTTCCCGCCAAATCATTCCCGATGTAAACGATTTTCGTCATACTGCATGATTAAGAGCGAAAAAGCATAGAGCACCGCCGGTGCCACCAGGCGCATGGCCGAGTGGAATATGGTGAGTAACCAAAAGGCAAAGAACGGATAAAAAAACAAATTGTTCTTCCGCACCGCCCCTTGCATCAAGGGAACGAAAAACAGCAGGAAGAGCGCTAGCAATCCGAACATGCCGTGTTCGGCCAAAAGTCGCGAAACTTCGTTGTGCGAAGCCATTTTTACGCCGAATTCCATAGTGCGTTGCACTTTGGCCCGCCCCACGCCCGCACCGAAAAGCGGATGCTCGATAAAATCCTTGATTTCGATCAGGAACAATTCCAAGCGCCCCGAAGTAATGTCGGTTTTCTTTTCTCCCGCCGTGTTCAATCCCGCAAAACGATTATAGAGCATGCCGCCCGTGATTTCCAAAGCCAAATAATAAGCCAAACCCAAAACCACCGCCGACACGAATAATCCGCGAATGTTTTTACTCCTGAAAAACCGGTAATCGCTCCACCAACCGACCATCAGGAAAATAACCACCATGGCTATGCCCGTAATGGTGCCGCCACGCGAAAAGGTCAGAAAGGCACGGTAGGTTATCAATATCAGCAGGAACAGATAAACGCTTTTGTCCAAAAAATTTTCCGACAACAGGAACAACACAAACGAAGCGAAAATCCCCAACCCCAAAATGGTGGCCACTTGGTTGGGCCCGAATCCGCCCGAAGTGGCAAAATTGGCCGTTGTGCGGAAAACAATGTCCCGCAAATCGGGCGTTTTGACGATGATGTAAAAGGTGGTGGTAACAATGGGCAACAACATGATCCACAGCAGCCGCCTGAAATCCCGCAAGTGCATTCGCAACCCGGCCAAGGCCAGGGCGCCCAGCCCCAACGCCAAAGGCCCGGCGATGTTAAACAAAATATCCTTGCGCAAATCAATATGCACGTAGGACGGATCCTGCGCCTCGTTCCACCACGTATATAACACGCCCGGAATAATCAGCAGGATGTAAATCAGGTAAGGAACCGACCGCCAACGTAAGCCCGTTCGCACAATGATGCCCGCAAACAGCAGCATGGCCAGGTATTTGTGCGATTCGTAGAAAAACAAACCGCGACTCATACGCGTAAACACCTCGGCGCCGGTAACATAGGCCGCGCTAAAAACCAAAGTTTTCCAATCCCGCGCCAGGATCACCAGCACCACCACGCCCAAAATCAAACTCCAAGCGTAAATTTTGGCCAAAACGGGCACATACGCCGCCGCTATACCCAGGGCCGCATGCAAGCCGATCCACCAATAGCTGCGCCACCTCATACCGTTGTCGATTGCTAACAAAGTTAATCCAAATCCCGCAAAGCCCGGTTACTTGTCGTTTTTCGGGCGTTTGGGAATGATTAGGGCGCCCGGCCGCTCTCATTCATGCAGGCCGCCGGCTTTCGTCTTCGGCTCATCCGGCGGCGCATTCATGAGGCGCCCGCCGGGCTGTCCGCTCATATTCGCCTTGGCGGATGCCGTGGTTTTGCGCGGGCGCGCGGCACGCGCGCCCGCGCCCGCCCGTGCGTGGGGCTTCCTCCGGTCGCCTCGGCCGGGCGGAAAACCATCGGCACCGCCGGCGGCTCATACCGCTCCCATCCCTGGCGCAAATTTAGTTTTGAGTTTTTAGTTCTTAGTTTTGAGTTGATTTTTATCGAAGCAACCGGCACTCAGGCACTTGTTTGTAGGTCATTGAGTGATTTTTGCATAGCAAAAATCGTATCGAAATGACCGGTCGGGGCTTCGATACACCGCGGCTTCACCGCAGCACTCAGCCGCCGGCCTTCGGTGCATTCTGCCTTAGTTGGGATATCGGGCGCTATGGTTGTTCCGCTATTGTAAACATGGTAGGCGGGTTGTAATGTCATTCGGTTATTCCGTTCCGCCCGTAGAGACGCGATGCATCGCGTCTCTACAACAATAAACATTGAAGGCGGTTTATTTTTTTTACCCGTAGAGACGCCCAATTTGGGCGTCTCTACAAAACATATTAAAC
>WGAP01000006.1 GCA_015494775.1 Flavobacteriales bacterium
CATACAGGTGGCTGATGTCCATCCGCTTGCCATCGGCGGGCGCCATATAACCGTCGGCCGTTTGGGCCCATTTCAGGATGATGTAGGGCCGTTTTTTGCGATGAAACGTAAAGAAAAACCTGTTGAGTTCGTTCCCTTCCCGTGCTTCGATGCCGGTAATCACTTCCACGCCGGCCCGTTCCAGGGCTTTGATGCCGCGGCCCGCCACTTGCGGATAAGGGTCGGTGTTGGCTATGACCACGCGCCGGATGCCGTGGCGCACAATCATGGTGCTACATGCGGGCGTGCGGCCGTGGTGCGAACAAGGTTCCAAGTTTACGTAAAGTGTGGAATCCAGTAATAAAGATTTATCCTCGACCGCTTCCACGGCCACCACTTCGGCATGGGCTTCACCCGCCTTGCGGTGCCATCCTTCGCCGATGATTTTCCCCTTGTGGACAATCACGGCACCCACCAGCGGATTGGGATAGGTGCTTCCCAAGCCGTTACGGGCCAGTTGAAAGCAGCGTTTTATGTAGCGCACGTGTTCGTCCATAAGCTTTATTTAACGCGGGTTTTGAACATCAAACGCTCACCGATATAACCTTCCAAAATATCATTCCGGTGCAAAGGGCCCACGCCGGCCGGCGTTCCCGTAAAAAGTAAATCGCCCGTGCGTAGCGTAAAAAAACGCGAAACGTAGGCAATCAATTCGTCAACGGGCCAAATCATATCCGCGCTATGGCCTTGCTGTGCGATGCGCCCGTTGATATGTAACGAAAAGTCGATGCTGTCCGTTCCCCCCAATTCGTCCACGGGAATAAAATCCTTGCTCACCAGAGCCGAAAAATCAAAGGCCTTGGCCTTTTCCCACGGCAGGCCGGCGGCTTTGAGTTCGGCCTGCAAATCCCGGGCCGTAAGGTCCAGTCCCAAACCTATTTCGTTGTAATAGTTACGGGCGTGTTCGGGCGCTATGCCTTTGCCCAGGCGGTTGATGCGCACCACCAATTCGGTTTCGTAGTGAACGTCCTTGGAAAAGGGTGGGAGAAATATGGGATTTCCCTTGGGTACAAGGGCCGTATCGGGTTTGAGGAAAACCACGGGCTCGGCCGGACGCGGATTGTCCAGTTCATCGATATGACGGGCATAATTTCGGCCGATGCAGATGATTTTCATGGCTAGGCGGTTGGTCAATAGCGGCGTTTTCGGTCTTCGGTTTGCTTTTGTTCCCGCTCTTCTTGCGGCAAGGCCCCGGTAATGTCGGGATGTTGCTCAATGGCGTATTGGATTTTTTCCACAATCTCATCCACCGTATCGTTTTCGTAGTCAATGGGCAACGGCGGCTTGATGACCATGGTTTGCAGGATGCCCCGTTTTTTGATTTGCAATCCTTTACGGTCGAACGAACGGCGAAATCCGTCGATGACAATGGGCACCACGAGCGGACGGTTTTGTTTTATGATGTGTGCCGTGCCCTTGCGGATGGGCTTGAAAGGACGCGTGGTCCCTTGCGGAAAGGTGATGACCCATCCGGCTTGCAGGGCTTTGGCGATGTTGGAAATATCGGAGAATTTAACCGGACGTTTTACTTCTTTCCCTGCATGCCGCCAGGTGCGTTCCACGGTAATGGCACCCGCAATTTTGAATATTTTCGGTAGCAACCCCGATTCCATGGTTTCCTTGGCCGCCACGTAATAAATATTGGTTTTAATATTGCGCAAGTATTTCAAGGGCCGCGAAAGGTCGTTTTCGCCGTTCAGGGCCGCATTAAAAACATGGAGCATAGCCGCCACATCGGCAAAGTAGGTTTGATGGTTGCTGATAAACAGCACTTGGTCGTCGGGCAGCATGCGTAGCAAATCCATGCCCGTGATTTGCAGTTTGTTAAACTTATGGTAGCGCCGGTGCGAAATCAGTCCCAGCGTAAAAATAAGCATGCGTTTCAACCATAGCGGCGTGCCGAAAATATCGCGTTTGATCCATCCCATACCTTGCCTTGTTGGAAAAAGCAAGTTACGAATTTCCGTGCAAACGCTCCCACAAATCCCTTATTTCGGCAATGACCATCGCCGTGGCGCCCCATATTTTTTGACCGTTTAGCGGAAGGTAACCGATGGGATATTCCCGCCCTTCGTAGCTGCGGAATTCCCGTTGCCAAGGCGTGTGCATCAGGTAATCCCAATCCACCCGGTGAATGGCCGCCACTTCTTCGGGTTGCGGACGAAGCGCGGGCGCATAGGGCAACCACCCGAGGAAAGGCGTTACCTCATAACGGCTTACGGGAATTTTGACAGGCGTGAGCGCACGGATAATTTGCACATCACCTTCGGGAATGCCCACTTCTTCGTTGGCCTCGCGCAGGGCGGTGCGTGCCAGACTGCCGTCCTCCGCTTCGGCTTTGCCGCCGGGAAAGGCCATTTGCCCCGAATGCACTCCGTCATACACATAGCGCTGGATGAGCACGCTTTGCAGGCGTCCGTCCAGCGGATAAAGCAGGGCCAATACGGCGGCCGGACGATATTCCAAGTTCGGATACCTCCGTATCAAGTCATTGCGATAGGGAAGGAGCACGCGCGTATGGGCCTCTATTCCGGGCAAAGGCAGACGTGACAAGGTTGAAATGTGCCGTTCGAAATCCTTGGGATGCATCGGATAACAAAATTACGTTTTTTTATTTTTCGGGCGCCCCGGCGCTCACGTTCGGGGCCCCGCCGGCGGGCGGATGCCCGCGGCGGATGGCCGGACTTTGGATTAAATTTGTCGGCGCTCCGCCCCGCGGCTTCGCCGCGGGGCGGAGCGTTTCGTTGATTTTCAAAGGTTTATGTCCGGCCATCCGCCCGGCGCCTTCG
>WGAP01000007.1 GCA_015494775.1 Flavobacteriales bacterium
ACAAAGCCGATATGATGCAAGCGGAAGTCAATCAATTTGTTTTCCGGCCAACCGGTGATGTCGTGTCCGTCAATGATGACCTTGCCGCTCGTGGGACTGTCCAAGCCCCCGATAATGTTGAGCAAGGTGGTTTTGCCGCTACCCGAGGGTCCCACAACGGCGGTAAATTCCCCTTGTTCGATTTCGAAGTTTATGCCGTCCAATGCCCGCACTTCCAATTCGGTGTCGGGGTTGTAATACTTTTTTAAATTTTCGGTTTTGATGACTTTCATTTTTCCGGTTATTTGATTTCAGATTTTAATTTTTTACCACAGAGTTTCTCAGAGTTAGGCACAGAGTCTCACAGAGTTTTTCACTGAGCGGTGTATTGAGCTTGCGGAAATGTTACATAGGGTTTTATTTCATTATTAAATTCCATTTTTCTTTTATTGATTCTGCACTTTCCACTGGAAAAACCTTCAACTTTCCACTCATATTTCCCTAATCGCTTCTATCGGGTTGGTGGACAGGGCTTTTTTAGCCGGATAAACGGCAGCCAAAAGCGCCGTTATCAGGGTCATAGCCGTAATCATCCAATAGTAGGATGCCGGCAGTTCGGTATAGATTTTGGCACTCATCCCGAAATGTTCCAAGCCCTTGGCTACATTCAAAAAGGTCAAACCATGCCGCCCGAAATAGGCAATACTGACGTAGGACAAATACATCCCCACGGGCGTGGCAATCAAAGCCAAAAACAAGGTTTCGAGCATAATCATCACAAACAATTTCCGCTTGTTGAACCCGATGGCAACCATGATGCCCAATTCCCTTTTGCGTTCCAAAATAGCCATCAGCATCGTATTGATAATGGCAAATGACAGGGCAATCAGAATGATCGCCATGAAGATATAGGAAAAGGTCGCCATCATCTCTTGGGCGTAGCCCAATTCGGGCGACACTTCGTCCCAGGTTTGCACCTGATTGCCGGGCATAAGGGCTTGCCATTCTTTCTTGACCCGGCGTGCGGACTTGATGTCTTTCAGCTTGACAACAATCTCGTGAATCAACGTATCGGGACTGTTCAGCAATTCGGTCAAATCCGATTGTTTGATAAAAACCCGCATCTTTTCGAGCATGGCATTGTTGGCCTTGTAAATGCCTTCCACCCGGAAAGCATAGGACAAAATATCCCCTTCGGTGTTTTGGAAACTGATTTTGACTTTGGAATTAAGTCTTAAATGCAATTTTTCCGCCAATGCCCGGCCGATGAGCACCGAAGGTTTTTTGAAGCGGGTAAAATAGGTGCCTTCGACCAAAGTTTGCGGAATTTCGGAAACGGTTTTTTCCCGTTCGGGCACTACGCCGATCAGCTGTATGCCGTGATTTCCTTTGGTGGTGGTGAGCATGGCTTCCAATACGGTATGCGGCGCATAACCCTTTACCGACGGGGTTTGCCGGATGATTTGCAAGACCTTTTCGGGTTGCGCAAGGGTTTTGTCTATTTTGGGGTCTTCCTGGTAACCCTGCCGGTGAATTTGAATGTGGGCGAGGTAATAATCGATAGCCGAACTGATACGGTTGTCGTTCATCCCGTTTATCAACGCCATAAAAAACATACTGCCCCAAAGTCCTAAAATAATGGATACGATGATGACCGAGGTGCGTAATTTATTCCGCCACAGGTTGCGCCATGCTATTTTGATGATGGTTTTCATTTCACTCATTTACTTACGATGCAATGCTTTTAAGGTTTTCAACCGCCATATTTTAACGGTCGGATAAAATGCAGCTAACAAACTGATTCCGAATATAATCAACGTATGGGTCAGGAAAATGACCGGATTAATCGAAAACGGGATTTCGGGCATAAAGCCGAATTTTTCCATCACATCGGCTTTTTCGGCAGGCAAAGGCATCGGATGGAAATGGAAATAATAACTGATGGGATACGCCAACAGGATGCCTAAGATTACCCCGATTAAACTCAACAACACGGTTTCTATCCAAAAACTGCCGATGATCACCCGTTTCTTGGTGCCGATGGCGGTCATAATCCCGATTTCGAAAATGCGTTCTTCGGTCATCATCAACACGGTGCTGAAAATACCGAAGCCGATAATCAGGTAGAGGATAAACACCATATACAAGCCTCCGGCGTTATCGGCTAAAATGGCTTGATGCAGTTCGGGCATCATTTCTTTCCAGGTCATCAGTTCGTAGCGGGTGGTATCGATTTCGGCAGACAATTCTGCTTTGAGCCGATCGATGTCGGTATAATCCTTGACACCGATGAGCAAATTGGTTACCAAAGGCGGCGCCGAAAGATAATCCCGCAAGGTGCGGAGGGGCATGAATACCACCAAATTGTTCAAGTCCAGGTTTTTCAGGTCGGCAATGCCCGCCACCTTGTATTTTCCGGCCGCCGACATACCGTGATAACCTTGCCCGATTAAATAAATGCTATCGCCGGGTTGCACCGAAAAATAATGCGCCAATCCCTTACCCAATATCACTTCCCGGCTGCCCGCCACGAAACTTTTTCCCGCAATCAAACGCTCCGAAACGGGTTTGAGCCGGTTTTCCTTGTTGACGTCTATTCCGTTTAGCATCACCCCTTTGGAATATTTGCCGTAGGACAGCAGGGCATAAGTTTCCAATCGCGGCACCCGATAGGTGATTTTCGGGTTGGATTTAATGGCCGCCAACAAACTGTCATCGGGCAGGAAAGCATTTTCCAGGGTGCGGTCGTCCCAATAACCTTTGGCGTGCAACTGCATATAACCGGTATATTGACCGGCGACATTTTTGATGACAATATCGTAAGCCCCCAACTGCATCGAGCGGATAAACAAAGCCAGAAACACGGCGATAAAAACCGAAACAACGGTAATGATGCTGCGTTTTTTATTGCGAAATATGTTGCGCCAAGCTAGTTTTATGAGGAGTTTCAAACGGGTCATGGTGTTTATCTGTTGATGAGCATAACAGTTTAAATCTTAATCCGCGTCATATAATTGGGACTAAATAATTTATCGTCCACCGGAACGTTGAATTTCAGTTGATTGTAAATAATCACCGTTTTATGTCCGGGTTTGTCCACGGGGATAAATTCCAAGCGTGAAGGCAGTTTGTGTCCGCCGAAATTTTTGGGGTCGTAGCCCAGCATTCGATTGACCAAAAAACCGTCTTCGTCATAGAATTCCACTTTCATTTGCATATAATCCTTTTGGTCGATCCACACCAATATTTTTCCCCAAACCACGGGCGCATCTTCTTTGGGCGTAAGTTCTATTTTCCATGTTTTCAGCCCTTGCACCGTTTCTTCGCCTATGATTTTGTGGGTGTAATCCTTGACCATGGACGATTGCTTGACCAAATCGTCGTTGGTCAAATCGGTGCCCATCCAGGATTGCAGCATCATAGAGGGCGGCATTTTGATTTTGCGCTTGATGGACGGCATATAATTCCACATTTCGTTTTTTCTTTTCAGGAAAACGATGCCTTTTTCCTTCGCCGGATAGGTAATGACCGACACGGCGTAATCCGTGCCTTTGGACCAACTTTTCAGGCGCATTTCCCGTTGCCATTTCGGGCGGACGATACGGACGGTAATTTCGGCATAAGAAGTTTTGCCGCGAATATTGGCATCGGATTTACGGATGATTTCCGTGGCATTTTGCGACCAAAGGGTCAAGGTTATCAGAAAAAAAGTCAAACGGATGAGGGTTTTCATGGTATTCGGTTTTTAGGAAACGAGTTCGTGGATAAATGCTTTTTTGACGGCGCTTAAATCGTAATTGTCGCCCATGACAAAATAGTGCATGGCGATGCCGTCCAGCTGGGCGGCGATGATCCGGGCTTTGACGGACGCATCGGGAACATCCGCGGCACGCAGCATTTGTTCGATTTGCTGAAAAGTCATGTGATACATTTGCACAAAAACCCGGTGCACTTTGGGCATATCCGCCACTTGCATCCCCAGGGACATGGACAATTTCCACATTCCGGCTTGCGCTTGCATCACTTCGAAAAAGCGTTCGATACCGAAAGCCATCAATTCCCGGGGCGAAAGGCTTTCGGACTTTTCGGCTATGCTGTTAAAAATCATATCCATGGCTTGCTGCATGACATACTCCAACACGGTGATCAGCAAATCTTCCTTGCTTTCGAAATAATTATACATCAAACCCTTGGAGATTCCCGCCGCCCGGGCAATATCGCTGACGGACGTGCGGTGATACCCGCGTTTGGCAAAGATTTCCAAAGCATGGCGAATGATTTGTTCGCGGCGTTTTTGCTTGATGATTTCGTTGTCTTGTTTACTGCGTGGCGACATAAAATATTTTTTGACTGAACGTTCGGTCAAAGGTAAAACAAATTTAGAAAAGGGAAAAAATTTTTTATGGCAAACAAATGCTTATATATTCGCCCAAATCTTGTCGTATAAAAATTTACTTCAATGTTTACAGTAGTAGAACACAATTTTTAAATCGGCGTGATTGTTCGATGTTCGTTATACGAGCGCAACTTGTCGCGCGGAAAAAGGCCGGCGGCTGAGTGCTGCGCCGAAAGCACAGTGTATCGAAATCCCGGCCGGTCGCTTCGATACAATTTTTGCTGCGCAAAAATCACTCAGCGACCGCCAAAACAGGTGCCTGAGTGCTGCGCCGAAGGTGCAGTGTATCGAAGGCACCGGTCATTTATTCCGGTTGCTACGATAATAATCAACTCAAAATTTAAAACTCAGAACTCAAAACTAAATCTGCGCCAGGGATGGGAGCGATATGAGCCGCCGGCGGTGC
Source organism: Flavobacteriales bacterium (assembly GCA_015494775.1). Classification (GTDB taxonomy): domain Bacteria; phylum Bacteroidota; class Bacteroidia; order Flavobacteriales; family Flavobacteriaceae; genus JAADED01. The sequence continues at coordinate 4,782 of WGAP01000007.1, forward strand.
CGATGGTTTTCCGCCCGGCGGAGGCGCCCGGAGGAAGCCCCACGCACGGGCGGGCGCGGGCGCGCGGCACGCGCGCCCGCGCAAAACCACGGCATCCGCCAAGGCGAATATAAGCGGACAGCCCGGTCGGCGCCGCGTGAGTGACGGCAGGCGGGAGGGCGCTCCGTCGTCCCGAAGCGCCTGCCGGTGTGCCGCAAGCACCACGAACGCGTGCGGCGGGGCGCCCGAAAAAACAAAAAAATTTTTGATAACCGGAAAAATGGTTACATTTGAAACATCAAAATTCAAGCAATGATGAAAAAAATCCTTTTTTTAACCGCCTTTTCCTTATTATTCTTGGCCGGCAAATGTAAAAAAGACAAGCCCCAAGATGACAATCCGCAAGAAGAACAATTGGCCGACGCTTCGTTGAACGCCGTAAAAATCCCCAGTTTGACCGTTCAGGGTCAGAGCGTTGTGGTCAAGGGCGTTATCCAAAACTTCGGTGATGCGGCCATCACTTCCATGGATATTGTTTGGCAAGCCGACAACGGTGCCGAACACACGATGTCGCTCACCGGATTGAACATTGACAAAATGGGGACTTACAATTTCCAACATTCCGACCCTTACCAAGCCACCACGGGCCAACACACCATTACCGTTACCATCAAAAACGTTAACGGCAAAGAACACGACAAGGTGGACGGCAACAACGTACGCAACGCTTCCATTACGGTGGCATCGCAAGGCGTTACCCGCCGGGCGTTGTACGAAGAATTCACCAGTTCCACTTGCAGCCCTTGTGCCACGTTTAACGGAAATTACTTTACTTCGACCTATCTTAATTCCAATCGTGCCAACATTGCCGTGGTTAAGTATCAAATGAACTGGCCCGGCAACGGCGACCCTTACTACACCGCCGAAGGCGGAACCCGCCGTCAGTATTACGGTGTAAACGGCGTACCCACGCTCTTTTTGGACGGCACCGAAGGAACCCACTTTAACCAAGCCCAACTCCAAGGCGATTTGGATGCCGAACTGCAAGTGCCCGGCGTGGTGGACTTGCAGGCCTACTACACCATTGACGCCAACAACAACGTGAAGGTAAAAGTCATCGGAACGCCTTATTTGAGCGGAAACTTTACCTTGCAGGTGGCCGTGGTGGAACAAACCACTACGGGTAATGCCAGTTCCAACGGCGAAACCGAATTTCACAACGTAATGATGAAAATGGTTCCCGACGCCAACGGTACGGCCCTAAACTGCACCGACGGCACCGCCTTTACCGAACGTGTCCAAGCATCGCTCGACGGTACCCATATCGAAGAAATGAACGACTTGCAAGTGATTGTGTTTGTGCAAGACGACAACTCCAAAGCCGTACTCCAAGCGGCCATTGCTACCGAAGATGCCAGTCAAATCGATTTTTAAAACGCCTGAAAGATGAAAAAACTCGGAATTGTTCTTTTGGCCCTGCTCTTTGTGATGGGAAAATGTAAAAAAGAAACGCCGCAAGATGATGCGCAAGCCAGTTTCAAGGTCAAAACTTTGGCCGGTACGGTGGTAAGCAATAATCAGGAATTTACCTTTACCACCACCGACGCTTCGGCCAATTTGGTGCTACTGATCCAAAACACTTCGTCCGACCCTATTAAACTCAAAACCATGTTGGTCGATGTAACCGGCACCGACGGCTCGGAAATGGAATTCTGCTTCGGCAACTGCTACATGGGCATGATGCCCAATACGGCCTATCCGCAGAATACCGATTTTACGGTGGACGGCAACAGCACCACACCGCCCGACCAAGTGCATTTTTACAACCATTATTCGGGCGCTTGTTCCTACACCGTCAAAATCTACCAGGTGGACGACGACGGACACCAGGTGGGCGATGCCTTGAAGTTTAAATACATCAAGCAGTAAGTGTTCGAATATACTGTTTTTCCCAAAGCCGGCCCGCAGGGCCGGCTTTGGTGTTTGCAGCGTTTTTTTTAAATTGGTGCAAAAATTTTTTGACTATGGTTCCCAAAATTTCAACACTCAGCGGTTATTTGTATGAATATCAAAAAAGCATCGCCGATCCCACGGGTTTTTGGGCCCGTGTGGCCGAGAGTTTTTACTGGCGCAAGCCCTGGACCAAGGTTTTGGATTGGGATTTCCATAAACCCGAAGTCAAATGGTTTATCGACGGCAAGCTCAACATTACCGAAAACATTTTCGAACGCCATTTGTTCCTGCGGGCCAAGCAACCGGCCTTGATTTGGGAACCCAACAATCCCAAAGAACCCCATCGCATACTGACCTACGAAGAGCTGTACCGTGAGGTCAACAAATTCGCCAATGTGCTCAAATCCTTGGGCGTGGGCAAGGGCGACCGCGTGGCCATGTACCTGCCCATGGTGCCCCAGCTGGCCATTGCCATGCTGGCGGTGGCACGCATAGGCGCCATTCATTCGGTGGTGTTCGGCGGTTTTTCGGCCCGCGCCTTGGCCGAACGCCTTCAAGACGCCCAAGCCAAAGTGCTCATCACCGCCGACGGCGGCTACCGCGGGGCCAAAACCATCCCGCTCAAACAAACGGCCGACGAAGCCCTAGAACAAAGCCCTTCGGTGGAAAAAGTGGTGGTGGTCCGTCGTACGGCCGAAAAGGTTCCTTTTGTCGAAGGCCGCGACCTATGGTGGGATGACTTGATGAAAGATGCCGCCGAATATTGCGAACCCGTAGAAATGGATGCCGAAGACCCGCTCTTTATCCTCTACACCAGCGGTTCCACGGGCAAACCCAAAGGCGTGCTCCACACCACGGGCGGTTATATGGTCTATACGGCCTACACTTTTCGCAACGTGTTCCAATACCGCGACGGCGATGTGTATTTCTGCGCAGCCGACATCGGTTGGATTACGGGACATTCCTACATTGTTTACGGACCGCTGCTCGAAGGCGCCACCAGCGTAATGTTCGAAGGCATTCCCACCTGGCCCGCACCCGACCGCTATTGGCAAGTGATCGAAAAATACGGGGTCAATGAATTTTACACCTCGCCCACCGCAATACGGGCACTCCTGGCCAAAGGCGAAAGTTGGCCCGCAAGCTATGAGATGAAAAGTTTGCGCGTGCTGGGCACCGTGGGCGAACCCATCAACGAAGAGGCCTGGCATTGGTATCACGACCATGTGGGCAAAGGCCGCTGTCCCATTGTGGACACCTGGTGGCAAACCGAAACCGGCGGCATTATGATCAGTCCGTTGGCGGGCATAACGCCCACCAAACCGGCCTACGCCACCTTGCCTTTGCCCGGTATCCGGCCGGTGATTGTGGACAATGACGGCAACAAACTGTACGGCAAAAACGTGGAAGGCAACCTGTGCGTCGAATTTCCGTGGCCCGGCATGGCCCGCACGCTTTGGGGCGACCACGAGCGTTACAAACAGGCCTATTTTTCCGCCTTCCCGGGACTCTATTTTACGGGCGATGGCGTCAAGCGCGACGAAGACGGCTACTACCGCATTTTGGGTCGTATCGACGATGTGATCAACGTGTCGGGACACCGCCTGGGCACGGCCGAAATCGAAAATGCCATCAACGAGCATCCTTTGGTGGCCGAATCGGCCGTGGTGGGCTTCCCGCATCCGGTCAAGGGCCAAGGGATTTATGCCTTTGTGGTGGTACCCGATTTGCGTGAAGAATTGGACGACGAACTCCGCGAATCGCTCGTCAAGGGCGTGGCCAAAATCATCGGCCCGATTGCCAAGCCCGACCGCATTCAGTTTGTCAACGGACTGCCCAAAACCCGCTCGGGCAAAATCATGCGGCGCATCCTGCGCAAAATCGTGCACGACTCCACCGACTTCGGCGATATTTCCACGCTTACCAACCCCGAAATTGTGGACGAACTGATTGCAGGCTACAAGGCCTTGAACGGCTAAGCCGAAAAATATGATTTGATTTTTTGGGCGCCCCGGCGGCGCGTAAGCGCCGCCGTCGGGCTGTCCGCTCAAATGCGCGGGCGGCCCGCTCTTGCCCTGCAAGCGTGGCGGACGTGGCTTCCTGCTGGTCGCCCCGCCGCCACGGCAGGCCTGCGGCGCGCCGCCCGCGCATAACCGCTTCCATCCCTGGCGCGGATTTAATTATGAATTTTGAATTTTTAATTATGAATTGATTTTCAATAACTTACATTCGTTTTTTTCCTGTTTTCGCCACTGGGACACCCAAATTAAAAATTGAATAATTTAGCCAGTTCCTTTTGCTCTTCTTTAAGCAGTAAAAGTTCCTCAAAGTATTGATCAGTATTAGGTATTCGAACTTTTATAG
>WGAP01000008.1 GCA_015494775.1 Flavobacteriales bacterium
AGTCATAACGAAGATATTGTCCGTAAACTGAAACTTTATATCGATTATTTTGAAAAAGGCAAATATTACAATATCGATATTTACGGCCGACAACCCTTTGAAGTCATCCTCAACGATTCACTTCCGCAGGCCGTGGGCATTCCGTTTCGCGTGGAATTTACTTCGCCCGATACTTTCATTATTTCGGCAAGTTCCGAAAAACCCTATGTGTCGGGCTTTAATTTCGGGAGCGAACATCCCAAAGCCCTCCGTTGGACCGAAAAACATTGGAAGGGCGAATTTCATACGGGCCAATGGATTGACTCGCCCGTGTTTCACGGGAAAATCCGCGTTATTCGTCCCAAAGGATTGAAATTGCATCATCCTTATTATTTCCAACTGCATAATTTTTTCAAAACCGTTCAACATTACCAAAAATTATACGTTGACCTTTACAAGAAAAATACTTCGATGATTGTGCTCCGACTCAAAGGGCACAACAAAAAGAAATTGGAAGATTATCTGAACACCTCCGTGGCCACGCTCAAAGAAAAATTACTTCGCGACAAAAACAGTTTTGCCACCAACACCATCCGTTTTATCGATTCCACGCTGCGCACGCTCAAAAAGGATTTGGCCCGTAGCAGTAAGCGACTCGAAGATTTTCAGCGCAACAAAAAGGAATTCGCCCTGGACAATCCCTCGGAGGCACTCTACAATCAATTGCTCGAACTGGACCAAAAAAAATCGGCCCTTGCCTCGCAAAAGGTTTATTATAAGACATTGCGTAATTACCTGGAAAATAATCGATTGGAAGATATTCCTTCGCCGTCGATCGTGGGCATCAACGACCCGTTGATTGTGGACAATACCCGCCAACTTACCGCCCTGGCCATCCAACGTAAGGAAATGGAAAAAATCCTCAGCCCTTCGTCCATTCCCTTGCAGGAATTGAACAACAAAATCGCCAATACCAAAAAAGCCCTGCTTACGGCGGTGGAATCGGCGCTTTATAATTTGCAGCAACAACAAAATTTCGTTCAGCGTCAAATTGCGCAATTGGAACGCAAACTCAACGTGCTGCCGTCGGAACTCAAACAATTTATCGACCTCAAACGCGATTTCGAAGTCAAGGATCAGATTTACAGCTATTTGCTTCAAAAACGCAACGAAGTTGACATTGTCAAAGCATCCAACAAATCGGCCATCAAAGTCCTGGACCCGGCCAAAGATATAGGCCAAGCCCCCGTGGCACCCAACCGGCGCATCAATTACCTGCTTGCCTTGCTGGCGGCCTTGCTTATTCCTACGTTGGTATTGCTGATTGGCGCTATGTTGGACACGCGTATCAACGATGTGGAAGAACTCAAAACGCTTACGCCCTTGCGTATCCTCGGCACCATTTTCCACAGCTCCACCCGCTCCAAATTGCCTGTTTTGGAAGAAGAAGCCGGCGCCCAAATCCGCGAATCGTTTAGCACCTTGCGCACCAACGTGCGTTTCCAACTTCCCCAAAACATACAAGGCGGCCGCGTGCTGATCATTACCTCGTCCACGTCGGGCGAAGGAAAAACCTTTGTGTCGGGCAACCTGGCGGCCATGAACGCCCTGAGCAACCAACGGGCCGTTTTGTTGGAATTCGATATTCGTCGTCCCAAATCGGTGGGTTATTTCGACCAAATTTCCGAAGATCACGCGGGTATTACGGATTTTATTACCGATGAATCGGTAAGTTTGCATGACATTGTCCAAAAATCCAAACTCGATAATTTGGATGTTATTGTTTCGGGGCACAAAAACATCAATGAAAATGCCATCGATATTTCAGGCCTGCTCGAAAGCAAGCGTATGAACGAATTGTTCCGTCAATTGCGCGAAAACTATGACGTTATCATTGTGGACAGTCCGCCCCTGGGCTTGGTGCCCGATGCTTTGATTTTGAATCAATATGCCGATTATATGCTGTATATTGTCAGGGAAAATTACACCAAGAAAAATATGCTGTCGATTATTAACGATTATTATCAAAACGGTGAAGTCAAGCGGGCCGGAATCGTTTATAACGACTACAAAATCAACCTGATAAAACGCTACGGATACGATAGCAAATATGCCTATTCCTACAAGAAATACGGCTACCGCAAACGCCAAAAAAAGGGTTTTGACCCTATGAACCTATTCAAACGTTTATTTGGAAAATGATTCAACCGACCGACAAAATAGCCATCATCGGACTGGGTTATGTGGGCCTTCCGTTGGCCGTGGAATTTGCGCGGAAATTTCCCGTTACGGGATTCGACATTAATCAAACCCGCGTGGACGAACTTCGCGCCGGCAACGATAGCACGCTCGAAGTGGAAGATGCGGATTTGCAATCGGTGCTGAAAAAGGCCAACGACCGACATCCCGGCTTGTTCGTAACCGCCAATCCCGATGATTTGGCCGATGCAAGGTATTATATCGTTACCGTGCCCACTCCCACGGACAAGCACAACCGACCGGTGCTTACGCCGCTTGAAAAAGCCAGTATAACGGTGGGTAAATATCTGCGCCCGGGCGATATTGTTATTTACGAAAGCACGGTCTATCCCGGCGTTACCGAAGAAATTTGCGTGCCTATCCTGGAAAAAACTTCGGGTTTGAAGTTTAACCGGGACTTTTTTGCCGGCTATTCGCCCGAACGCATCAATCCGGGTGACAAAAAACGAAGGGTGCACAACATTGTCAAAATCACCTCGGGTTCCACGCCCGAAACCGCCCGCCGGGTGGACGAACTCTACCGCCAAATCATCACCGCGGGCACCCATCCCGCACCGAGCATTAAAGTGGCCGAAGCCGCCAAGGTCATCGAAAACGCCCAGCGCGACATCAATATCGCCTTCGTCAATGAATTGGCCAAAATTTTTAACCTGCTCGACATCGACACGATGGACGTGTTGGATGCGGCGGCCACCAAATGGAATTTTATCAAATTCACCCCCGGCTTGGTGGGCGGCCATTGCATAGGCGTTGATCCCTTTTATTTGGCCCAAAAGGCCCAGGAAGCGGGCTATCATCCCGAAATCATCCTTGCCGGCCGGCGTATGAATGACGGCATGGGCAAATATGTGGCCGCCGAAACGGTCAAAACGATGATTCACAACGATTTGACCATCAAAGATGCGCGTGTATTGGTGCTGGGCATTACCTTTAAGGAAAACACGCCCGACATACGCAACTCGCGCGTTATTGACGTGATACGCGAACTGGAAGCGTTCAAAATCCGTGTGGATGTTTACGACCCGCGGGCCTATCCCGACGAAGTCAAACGGGAATACGGCCTTGAACTTACCGGCAACCCCTACGAAGGTGCTCCCTACGATGCGGTGGTGTTGGCCGTGGCTCATAGCGAATTTGCCGATTTGGACTATGGAAAACTCACCCACGGCAAATCCGTTATTTACGACGTCAAATCCTTTTTGCCCCGCCAAATGGTAACCCGAAGATTGTAGGCCGTTATGTACGAAAAACCTTTTCACCCGCAAGATATTTCAAAGTTCAGCTTCCTGGTAACCGGCGGTGCCGGATTTATCGGCTCGCACATTGTGGAATATTTGCTACGACACGGTGCGGCCAAGGTTATTGTGTTGGATAATTTGGTTACGGGCAAATGGGAAAACCTGCAAGCATTTGCCGGCGATACACGCTTGGTTACGGTTTTCGGCGATATTCGCGATGCCGATTTGGTCAACCGGTTGATGCGGGAAGTGGATTATGTATCCCATCAAGCGGCCTTGGGTTCGGTGCCCCGCTCCGTCAAAGATCCGCTGACCACCAACGACGTCAATATTACCGGTTTCCTGACCGTGTTGGATGCTTTCCGCAGGGCCCAACGGCCGCGCCGGATGGTTTATGCCGCATCGAGTTCCACTTATGGCGACAATACCGAATTGCCCAAACGCGAAGACCGCACGGGGAATCCGCTTTCGCCCTATGCGGTAACCAAATTAGTCAACGAATTGTATGCAGGCGTGTATGGCCGACTCTACGGCACCGATACCATCGGCCTGCGCTACTTCAATGTTTTCGGGCCGCGCCAAGACCCCAACGGGCCTTATGCGGCGGTTATTCCGCTTTTTATGAAGGCCATTATCACCGGAAAGCAACCCCGCATCAACGGTGACGGACATCAAACCCGGGATTTTACTTTTGTGGAAAATGCCGTCAAGGCCAACATTCTGGCCTTTTTTGCCGGTCCCGAAGCCGCAAACCAAGTGTTCAACGTAGCAGTGGGCCGGCGCGTTTCCTTGCTTACCCTCCTGGACTTGCTGGGCGAAATAAGCGGAACAATGCCCGTTCCCCGCTTCGGGCCCACGCGTCCGGGCGATGTGCGCGATTCGCTTGCCGACATCGGCAAGGCCGAAAAACTGCTGGGATATTCCGGATTGATTCCCTTGGAAGAAGGATTGCGGATTACCTACGAATATTTTTCCCATTACTATGGATAAGCCCTTGGTGCTACGCATCGACCGTGTTCACGAACTCTTGGATGAAGGTCTGCGCCAAAACGGTTTTCGTGTGGAAGCCGACCTGTATTCGCCGGCTTTCGAACTGGGCATTCGTTATCCCGAAACCCGCTGCCTGGTGGTGCGAAGCCGCATCCCCGTGGACGATGCCCTGATGAAAGCCCTGCCGCAGTTGGATTGTATTGTGCGTGTGGGCTCGGGCACCGAAGGTATCGATTTGGAAGCCGCCCGGCAAAACGGCATAGCCGTTTACAACACCCCCGAAGGCAACCGCAATGCCGTAGGCGAACACGCCTTGGGTCTGCTACTTAATCTGATGCGCAAAGTGTGCACGGCCCGCGACCAAATCCGGCAAGGCGAATGGAACCGACGCGAAAACACGGGCCTGGAATTGGACGGGAAAACCATCGGTATCATCGGCTATGGGAACACCGGACGGAGTTTTGCCCGCAAATTGGCCGGTTTTGACGTGGAAGTGCTGGCTTATGACATTCTGCCGGACAAAGGGGATGCATATGCCCGCCAAACCGAAATGGACGAAATTTTTGCCCGGGCCGATGCCGTCAGCTTGCACGTTCCGCTAACGTCCGATACCCGTGGGATGGTCGATGCCCATTGGCTTAACCGCTTTGCCAAACCCGTTTGGCTCATTAACACTTCACGCGGCGAAGTGGTCCGCACGGCCGATTTACTCGATGCGTTGGAAAAGGGTAAACTACGCGGCGCGGCCCTGGATGTGGTGGAATACGAACAAAAATCTTTTGGCAACGAAAACACATTGAACCGTTGGCCGGATGATTTCCAACGACTTGTTGCACGCCCCGACGTGATTATTACACCGCATATTGCAGGGCTTACCGAAGAAAGCTACCGGAAGTTGGCACGGACGGCGTTGGAGAAAATTTTGAAGCATTTCGGTTTGGAGAAAACCAAATAATGCTTACCACCTAACCGGTAAAAATTGGTGTTTTACACCGGCTAAAATAAGGCGGATTTATATTATCCGCTACTGTTTTTATTGTAGTAAAACAAAAAATTGCGAAGCAAGACAAGCGCTATGGCGCCGGTATTCCGGGGTTTGGAAAAGCGCGCCGGCTTGCTGAATCGCGGAACAAGACAAGGCGCGGCCGTTGGCGCAGGGCTGTGGAAGCCGCCGGCTTGTGGAGCCGCGGAGGCAGACCGCAGGGCTGCCGAAGCCCGAAGGGAAACAAGGCGCGGCCCTTGGCCATTGGCCCCGGGAAGCCGCAGGTTCCCGGAGGCGCGGAGGAGACGCCGTAGGCGGCTCCGTAGCCGTGGAGGCGACCGCAGGGCGCCGGAACGCCGAAAACAACTCATTTTCCATAGGTTCAACAAGTCAGCGGTTCAAAAAAATATTCCTATATTTGCGCGCAATTTAACGCAAAACTTGTATGAAGAACCATTACGAAACGGTTTTCATTTTAACTCCCGTTTTATCTGAATCTCAGGTAAAGGAAACCGTGCAAAAATTCAAGGATTTTCTCACCGGCAAAGGTGCGGAAATCATTTGGGAAGAAGACTGGGGGCTGAAAAAATTGGCCTATCCGATTCAACACAAAAAAACCGGATTCTATCACTTGATTGAATTCAAGGCCGATCCGGAAATCATCGAACGCCTGGACCTGGAATACCGCCGGGATGAACGTGTGATGCGCCATTTGGTGGTCAAGCTGGACAAATATGCGGCCGAATGGGCGGAAAAACGCCGTAAGAAAATCGGTCAGAAACAAACCCAAAAAAGCTAAGCCGTATGTCTATCCTGGGAAACAACAACAAGAAAGAATCCGAAATCCGCTACCTTACTCCGCTGGATATCGAGACCAAAAAGCAGGTCAAAAAAACCGACCGGCTGAAAAAATGGGGCATCAAATACGTGGATTACAAGGATCCCGATTTCCTGATGCAATTCCTCAACGAGCAGGGCAAAATTTTGCCCCGCCGCATCACCGGACTGAGTATGAAGAACCAACGTCGCGTGGCCAAGGCCATCAAACGTGCACGTCATTTGGCTTTGTTGCCCTTTACAACCGACCTTCTAAAATAAGTGCGCTATGGCTATGGAAATCATTTTACTGAAAGACGTGCCCAACCTGGGCTTTAAAGACGATGTGGTCAAGGTCAAAAACGGCTATGCGCGCAATTACCTCATTCCGCAGGGCTTTGCCCGCTTGGCAACGCCGGGCGCCAAAAAAGAATTGGCCGAAAAACTGCGCCAAAGAGCCCATAAGGAAAAAGATATTATTGAAAACGCACGCAAAACGGCCGAAAAACTGCAAGCCCTGGAAATCAAAATTCCGGCCAAAGCAGGTAAATTGGGTAAACTTTTCGGCTCGGTAAACAATGCCGACCTGGAAAAAGCCCTCAACGAAGCCGGCTTTGACATCGAACGCAAATACATCAAAGTGGTGGGCGGCAATGTGAAACGATTGGGTAAATATACGGCCATTGTGCGCCTGCATCGCGAAGTGGTCGTTGAATTGCCTTTCGAAGTAACCAAACTCGAAGAAGCCCAATCCGGCGAAGCCAAAGCGGAAACCCCCGCCGAATCCCAACCCGCCAAAGAACAAACACAAGAAAATTCCGAAAAAGCGGAATGATTCTTTTGTAATATTTGTAACAATCCAACAAATCCCTTTGAAAGTTTTCAAAGGGATTTGTTATTTTTGCAAAGAAATTTAAAAGCAAATATGATGAAAAAAACCGGTGGCGCGCTTTTATTATGGTTATTACTCAGCTTGGGTTTATTGGCACAGGAAACCGGACAAACGGGTAACCTGATCAAAGGTGGCATTGCCGACGGCAACAAACTTGTAGATGCCTACACCAAACCCCTGAACAAAGCCGTCATTTTCAGCTTGGGCCAAATGTCCTACACGGGTTTTGCCCGCGAAGGCGACCGCCGTTTTTCCGTCGGCTTGCAAACCGTTTATTTGATGGCGCCCCGAAACGAACGCACCTACAACATCAACGATTTACATTTGGAAACCCTCGAAGCCGAGAACCCCGACAATGCACGGGCGGCAACGATTTTGGGCGATTCCTTGCTTCAAAACACCCTGGTTTCCAAGAAAAAAGACCTGTTCGGACGTCCCTTGATCAAATTCAAAACCCCGGGCGGCACGGGCTATGCCGGCTTCCCGGTTCCCGCGCTTAATCTCACATACCGCACCCCGGTTTGGGCGGTTCATTTCGGCGCCCTTCCCTTGGTGCCCGTGCCCACCACCGACCTCAAAATATTTATGCTGCG
>WGAP01000009.1 GCA_015494775.1 Flavobacteriales bacterium
AAAAAAACCGCCCTTCGGGGCGGTTTTTTTATGGTCCGGTTTTAAAGAAAACCCCTAACTTTACGGCACTATTTCATATTAATAAGCAATGCTAAAAAAAATATATAACTCCCTGATTTCCACCACTACCATGGCCGTACTCTTCCTTTTGTTTGCCACGGCTATGGCATTGGCGACCTTTATCGAATCCAAATACGGAACCGAAACCGCCCGAACGCTTATCTATGACAGCTGGTGGTTCGAACTGATTATGGTGCTCGGAGCCGTCAATCTTATCGGAAATATTTTCCGTTACCGGCTTTACCGCAAACAACATTGGCACTCTTTTGTCTTTCACCTGGCCTTTTTGATAATTCTGATCGGTGCGGCCGTTACGCGCTATATCAGTTTCGAAGGCCAAATCCCCATTATCGAAGGCGAAACGGCCAAGGAATTGCTGAGCGAAAAAAATTATATCTTTTTCCGCATCGATGATGGTAAAGAACAAAAAGGCCCGTTTTACGAGCGTTTCCGGTATAATGCATTGGGAAAAAATCATTTCGATTTCAAAACCGACTTCCACGGAACGCCGGTCGAATTTCGGCTCTTGCGTTATGTTCCGCACTATCAACGCATGTTTCAAACCGACCCGGCGGGGCCGGAAATGCTCCGGGTGGTGGAATCCTCCACCGGTAAGCGTAATACCTTGTTGATTCCTTCCGGTAATGTTAAGCCGGTAGGAATTTACCGGCTGTCCTACAATGCCGATGACGGTGATATTCAAATTTTGCGCAGTGGCGATAGTTTGCTTATTCGTTCCCGTGTTCCGGGAGATTTTCAGGTCATGAAAACCGGGCAAACCGGTACGGTGGTTCCCGATAGCTTACAAAGATTTTATACGGGTGCGTTATACACCTTCGGCCAACTTCATTTTGTGGTTCCCGAACCGCCGCGCCACGGTCGCGAAGTGATTGTTTCGGGTGATGCCAACCGGCACCCTTGGAATTATTTGGAATTCCTGGTGCGTAGCGGTAAGGAAACCGACACCGTAGGTGTGGTTGGCGGCCAGTTTTATACCGGTGCACCGGCCATATTCCGTTTGGGCAATTTGAATTTTGTTTTGGGCTACGGACCCAAGAAAATACCCTTGGGCTTCGGCATCAAATTGCGCGATTTCCAAATCGATTATTATCCGGGCTCGCACAGTCCCAAATCCTTTGCCAGCGAAATAACGGTGATTGACAAGGATACCACCTTCGATTACCGTATTTTTATGAACCACGTGCTCGACTACAAAGGATTTCGCTTCTTTCAGGCATCCTACAACGTTACGCCGCAATACGAACAAACCATTCTTTCGGTCAATCACGATTTTTGGGGCACATGGATTACCTATATCGGTTATGCACTTCTTTACTTCGGATTGTTGATGATTTTTGTCAATCCGCATTCTTTGTTCAACCGGATTAGCAAGCAGTTACGTTACATTCGGGAGAAAAAGAAAGCCCTCGGCCTGTCGGTTTTGCTGTTGCTTTCTTTCCAACTCCATGCCCAACACGGAACCGACACCTTGGTTCCGCAATTGGATATTAGCCAACCGCAAAACACCGGTCGCATTCTGCGACCTACCATTGTGCCCGACTCGGTGGCCGAACGTTTTGCCCGCCTGATTATTCAGGATTACGGCGGACGGATGAAGCCCGTACAAACCTATGCCTCGGAACTGCTGCGTAAGCTCTCCAAGCACGACGATTTTGTCCTTCCGGGTACCGATACCAAAATTTCGGCCGAACAAGTGCTCTTTTCCATGCTTGTTTCGCCCGAAGTATGGTCCTATGTTCCCATTATTTATTTGGAAAGAAACGACGAAAAGGTGCGCGGCATTATCGGCGTTGCCAAAGGGCAAAAATATGCCCGATTGGTGGATTTCTTTGACCAAAACGGTGATTACAAACTGGCACCTTATGTGTCCGACGCTTCCAAGCACCGCATCAAGAATAAGTTTGACAAAGATGTGGAAAACATCGACAAACGGGTAAATCTGCTCTACGGGACGCTCATGCAAACCCATTTCCGTCTGTTTCCCAAGCCCGGCGACCCGCAGCACCGTTGGTATGCACCCGTCGATGTGACCAAGGCCGGTTTTACGGGACGCGATTCGTTGTTTGTAGCCAAGGTCATTCCCATGATGCGCCAGGCCTTGATGGAAAAAAATACGGATTTACTCCTTACGTCCATTCGGGGCATCGATGCTTTTCAGCACAAATACGGTGCCGACGTTTATCCCGATGCCAAAAAGGTAAAATGGGAGATTTACTACAACAAACACGATGCTTTCCGCAGCATGTTTTGGAAGCTAATGTTGGCTTCTTTGGCGCTTTTGATTTTGGCCATTGTACGCATTGTTCGCGATGGCCCGCCGATACGCTGGCTTATCCTTATCAATATGGTGATTATCGGGTTTATGTTCCTGTGGATGGACTTTTTCCTGGGATTGCGTTGGTACATCAGCGGGCATGCGCCTTGGTCCAATGCCTATGAATCCGTCATTTATGTAGCTATTTCCATTTTGTTGTTCGGATTTATCCTCGGCCGCAAATCCGAGCTTACCATGGCTTCGGCGTCCTTTGTGGCGTCCATCTTGCTGATGGTGGCCCATTGGAACTGGATGGATCCGGCCATTGAAAACCTGGTGCCCGTGCTCAACTCCTACTGGCTGATGATTCACGTGGCGGTGATTGTGGCCAGTTACGGGCCCTTTATTCTGGGGGCCATGTTGGCCTTGCTTACGCTGGGCTTTATCCTGTTTACCACCCCCAGCAACAAACCCAAATTCGAGTTGGTGGTCAAGGAATTGACGCTCATCAACAAGCAGGCACTTATCGTAGGATTGATATTGCTGACCATCGGCAATTTTCTGGGCGGTCAATGGGCCAACGAGAGTTGGGGCCGCTATTGGGGTTGGGATCCCAAGGAAACCTGGGCTTTGATTTCCATTATGATTTACGCCCTGGTCATTCATTCCCACATGATACCCGCTTTGCGCGGATTGTTCCGTTTCAACACCATGGCTTTGTGGGCCGTTTGGGTGATTATGATGACCTATTTCGGCGTCAATTTCTACTTGGCGGGCTTGCATTCCTATGCCAAGGGCGAACCGGTCAAAACGCCCGGATGGATATTTGCCATTGCTGCGGTTATGGCGCTCATCAATGCGGCGGCTTGGTGGCGGTATAGGAAAATGTATAAGCATACGGATTGATTTTTTGGGGCGCCTCCCGACATCGCTTGCGCGATGTGCGGGACCGGGCTGTCCGCTCAAATGCGGCGGCGCCCCGCTCTTGGCCTGCGATGCGCGGCGGACGTGGCTCCCCACCGGTCGCCCCGCCGCCGCGGCAGGCCTGCGGCGCGGACACATCGGCGATGCTCGCCGCCGCATAACCACTCCCATCCCTGGCGCGATATAGGTCGCTGAGTGATTTTTGCGCAGCAAAAATTGTATCGAAGCGACCGTGTTGACCGGCCTGGGCTTCGATACACTGCTCACTACGTTCGCAGCACTCAGCCGCCTGTTTGTAGGTCATTGAGTGATTTTTGCGTAGCAAAAATTGTATCGAAATGACCGAACGGCAAGCCGCCCTCGAATAACGAACACCGAACAATCGAACGCCGATTTATGACTGCTCCGTCGGGGGCGGGAGAGCCCGACGGAGCGGGGTGCGTCGGTTTTTGCAATGCCGCCTGCGCGGTCTCCTGCGCTGCGAGCCCGCACAGGCACCGCAAAAAAAAACTTCCGCCCCTCCGCCGCATAACCGCTTCCATCCCTGGCGCGTTTTTTGGGTTATTATGCGCTTTTTCTGCTTTTATATTTTAACATTTGATGCCAAAAATAATATTTTGACATAAGATAATATTAAATCTCTTTGCAAGATGTTCATTTGTCGGCCATCATTATTAAATGATTAATAACTATTATATGCCATTCTGTTTTATTGACTGCTATTCTTTTAAAAATAAACTTTAACAAAACTTTATACCAACAAGACTTGACAGGTATTATTTTTTTTTTTCTTTGTAAAGAATTACATGGAAAATCGTTGCGGCCGGACGGTTTTCCATGGAATGGTGGCCACCATGTGAACCTTTTAGCTGCATAAAAGCAGTAAGTTATCTTTTTGATTTAAAAAATTGTTGAACCACTAAAAAATTAAAGCTATGAAAAAACAAGATTTTATTTTTAATCCGCTTTTGATTATTATCGTTTCCTCATTAGTTTTATTTGGTTCTTGCAAAAAGAAAGCAAGGTATAATAATGAAATTAACACAACACCTGTTGTGGCAAAAGGTAACATGGATGCAACGACATTAGCACAGGTACATCAAGATGTAATTGAAATGTTTGAATTGTCCAAAGAGTTATATGAAAAAGGGCAGATTAACGCTGATACAACTTTTGCTGAACAAATGTATCTTAGCAACGT
>WGAP01000010.1 GCA_015494775.1 Flavobacteriales bacterium
ACAGATAAAGCAAAACAAGGGATTTAGACGCTTTATTTTACGAGGATTGGACAAGGTGGAAACGGAATTTGGTCTGGTAGCCATTGCACACAACATACAAAAGCTATGGAAATGGTTGATAACAGTTAATACGGTGGGTAAATTATCCCCGGCCACCTAAAATCCGAGCATTTCCCCGACAAACTATACCTAAAAATACGAACGAAAAAGGCATCAAAACCAAAATGGGCTTGATGCCTTGACCGGTTTTATGCATTCGGCTATCCAGAATGCTAACCCCCCAATCATTTTCTATCAATTGAAAGGATTTTTTTGGACGGCTCCAAAACCACGGCATCCGCCAAGGCGAATATAAGCGGACAGCCCGACGGCGCCGCGTGAACGCCGGCGGATGCGAAAGCGCTCCGCCGTCTTGAAGCAGCCGCCGTTGCGTGAATGCGTGCGCCGGGGCGCCCCGAAAATCCAATCATTTTTCATCGAAATCCGGTGAAATTTCATCGTCATTTTGTAAGGGATTGACGTGTTTTTATTATTGCATTGCATAGTCGGGAATAAGCCGAAAAGCCGACTTTAAAATACCGGAGTAGGCATTAACCGTCAAAATATTTTGTTTATGAAAAGGATTATTACCTTATCTGTGATTTTGCTTGTAACCCAATTGGGGTTTGCCAAAAAAGCTTCGCTTTTTACCTACGACAGGGCGAAGGTGGAGCTTAGTATGGCCACGGTCAATGTGGTGGATCGCTTTCTGGAAAATCATCCGATGGATTTGGATGCGTTGCTGGCCGATAACGAGGTGCTTAAAACCTTGGCCGACGAAGCCCAAATGCCGGTGCCGGCCTTTTCGGACACCTTGAAAAGTTGGGCCTTTTGGGGGAACTTTGCCTTTACTGCCGGAGGTATGTTTCTGATAAGTATTTTTGGTGTTGGTTGTGGATTGGTTGGTATTTTAGTGGTTTACTTGATAACCAATGACAGAGAGCAAACGCTAAACTCCCTTTACGGATGTATAGCGGGAGGTGTTGTGGGGGCCGGATGCTTAATTGCGCTGTACGGAGCATTAAGCGCCGGTTCGGCATCGGCCTATTAACAAGGGATTCGGCCTAAAAAGTCCGTATATTTTTTCATAGGAAGGACCATCCTTTGGCTGATGTGCGGAGCTCGGCAAGAAAATTGCCGGGCTCTTTTTACAGTTCCTTCCTTCCCGACACATAGCGCCGCCACCGCTCGATAACTTGTCGCATATCGTCGGGCAGTTCGGAATCGAATTGCATAAATTCTTCGGTGGCCGGATGCCGGAAACCCAAAGTCTTGGCATGCAAGGCCTGACGAGGAAGAATTTTGAAGGAATTTTCCACAAACCGGCGGTAAGGCCCGCTATGCAAACCTTTGACGATACGATCGCCGCCATAGACCGTATCGCCGAACAAGGGATGGCCTTGATGTGCAAAATGGACACGAATTTGGTGCGTACGGCCCGTTTCGAGACGTGCTTCGACGAGCGTTACATAACCGAAACGTTCCAAAACACGATAATGCGTTACCGAAGCTTTGCCTTGACTTCCGTCGGGGAAAACATGCATTTTGATGCGTTCCTTCGGGTGGCGGCCGATATGGCCCGTTATGGTTCCCGTGTCGTCGGGTAAATCGCCCCACACAAGGGCCACATAGCGACGTTCGGTGGTCTTTTCGGCAAATTGTTTGGCCAATTTGTACATGGCCTGTTCGTTCTTGGCCACCACAAGCAGGCCGGTGGTATCCTTGTCGATCCGGTGCACCAATCCGGGGCGTTCGTTGCCACTGCCCGCGGGCAATTGTTCCACATGACCCAAAATGCCGTTGATAAGCGTTCCGCTATAATGTCCGTGGGCCGGATGAACCACCATGCCCGCCGGCTTGTTGACCACAATCACATGTTCGTCTTCGAACACGATATCCAAATCCATTTTTTCGCCCTTCAAAAGTTCCCGGTAAGGTGCATAAGGCAGAAGCAAGCGGATGACATCCCCAGGACGCACCTTGTAATTGGCTTTGACCGGCCGGTCGTTGACCACCATATTGCCGGCCTTGATGGCGTTTTGGACCTTGTTGCGCGAAACGTTTTCCAGTTTGGCCGTGACGTAGCGGTCGATGCGTTCGGGCGATTGGCCGGCGGGAACTTCAAGCCGGAAATGTTCATAAAGTTCGTCCCGCTCGGATGCCGATGCCGGTTGTGATGGGGATTTTCGGTCGGGTTTATTCATCGGCGGGTTCTTGGACGGGAGATTGCAAGCTGTCGGCAGTCAGCGTGTCGGCCCGGAATTCACCGGTGCCCGAACCCACTACAATATCCACAACGCTGTTGCGGGGAAGCTTATCGCCGCGTCGAAGGGTGTCGCGGCCGTGGATCACATCCAAAACCACTTCGGCAAAATAAGGTTTTTTGGTGATTTTTCCGGTTTTGAGTCCCAATGCGTGCAAGGTGGCTTTGGCCTGGCGCAGCGTGATGCCGCGTAATTTGGGTAGTTCAATCTTGCGATACCGGGCGGCATTGATTTTGACGTAAATTTTTCGTCCGCTCTTGACCTTATCGCCTTTGCGCGGGGTTTGTTCGCGAATGGCGAATTTAGGCAAATCGGGGTCATAGGCCAGGGTGTCCAGCACCACCAATTTCATATGGTTTTTGTGGGCCAATTTTCGGGCTTTTTTGTAGGGCAAGCCGTAAAAATCAGGAACGGTCAGGGCTTCGTCGTGTCGGGTATAACGCATCAGCCAAAAATAAATACCCACCAAAATCAAGACCGACAAAATCAGCATAGTCAAAATATTTTTCCAAAAGGTTTTGCTCACTAGATAAAGAAGGAAATCTTTCATTTGTTCCAAAATTTAAAAATCAAATAAAGTATGATATTCAACAAAATACTGACTACAATCATGCTGGTAATAGGCGCATAAAAAACGAAGTTTTTCCGTTCGATGCGAATATCGCCGGGCAATTTCCCGAACCACGAAAACCAATGACCGAAAGCCCAAACCAACAGTCCGGCCACAAGCAAGAAAACACCGGTAAAAATCAAAATTTTGGCCACTTGCGACATGGCGGAAAAATTTTTAGCGTAAAGATAGGGAAAAGCCGTAAATTGTTCCGGCCGGATTATAAAAATTCCGTAATGTGAGTGGCTACAACGGCCTTTTCTTCCAGCAAAACGGGAATTCCTGCAATAACAGGGTAAGCTAACAGCCCGTCCGGTGAATAATAATAGCAATCATCGGCGGAAATCAATTCGGTTTTGCTCATGGGACAAACCCAATGCGGCAAATTCGTTTCTTGGTTCTCGGAATTTTCTTTTTTAATAATTAGAATTCCCGTAGGATTCAGCGGATTATAAGTAAGCTCAAAAGGTTGGTATGTGGTAATATTATAGCCCAAATCCACTGCGGTTTGATACAGATTACGGATGTAACCGTGCTCACGCATACGAGCTTGACCTTCGGGCGTGGCAAATTCATAAATGGGTTCAAGCAAAACAACATATTTCCGTGCCACGCGATATAATTCTTGTAGGGCTTCTTTTTCGCGGCCGCCATTGGGCTCTACGGCATGGGAGGTAAAAACCACATCGACGGCATTGTCGGCATAGGGCATACGAAACATATCGCCGACAAACAAGTTGATATTTTCCAGTCCCGATTTTTGAACGAATTTACGTGCATACAAAATGCGAGACAGTGAAATGTCAAGCCCTGCCGTGTAGGGTGGAATTTGTTCCATTTGTTTCAACAGTGCCACAAAAGTTGTGGCTTCGCCGGTGCCTGCTTCGAGCAATGAGTTTATCGGGCCCAATGCGTTTAAATACCGGGCCAAATGTTTAGTATAAAGTAGAACAAAATCCTTGTGTTTTTCGTAAAAACGCGTATATGAGCCCGCTTGAAAATCATAACTAATCAAAATATCGTCCTTATCGTTACGATTTTTGTGTTGAATCGAACGAAGGTATTTCAAAATATTTTCGCCGCGCTCGTATATTTCCTTGATTTTTTTCAAATCAATCATGGGCCGGATAAATGCACCGGCAAGATACGCAAGTTTTACGAAACAACTATATTCGACTTAGGGGCAAGGAATGGATTGCCCGACTAAATTTCCGTTATTGTCGGGCGTATATAGCCAGCAACTGCCATTGGGCGAGCGCATAATAACGCCGCGTCCTATTTGGTCGATATAAATATTTCCGTTGGAAACTTGAAGCCTTTCTTGCGGATTGGAGTTATCTATACCCACATTCCCGTCATAAGTAATTCGAAAGGTTTCATGAACGCTGTGGCTTCCGTTATATTCGTTTTGAATGGTGAAATCGGCTCTGTTATTTCCTTGGGCAACGGAATTTAGTGTAACCGTACATTGCGGATGATTTACGCCATCCCAGGTATTATTGGACCGGGCCGAAAGTATCAGCGACACATCACCCGGTGTTTGGGTATTGTCATTAATAATGGCCAATCCGTCCAAGGCAATGGCATTCGGGTTATAGGTTCCGTCTTGCGCAAAAACATTAAAAGTAGATAATTCGGCGGAAGTATTTAAAGGAAAATGAACTTGACTTCGTGCCGCTACGGCTGTACGCATGTCGGATTGTACAATCCCGGTGTTTTTGCTCATCAAGGCATAGGGAGTACTTGCTAGCACCGTTTCGCCCATAAAGTGATAGTTTGTCCCACCGTTTTCATCGATATCGACATGAATTATTGCAGGCCCATTTCCCCAATGTATTTGATCGAAATTACCCGAAACCAACTGACCGGTTCCTATTTTGAGTGTAAATAAACCGAATTGATTTGTTGTTACATGATGAGTTTCGGTATAAGCATCCACATAGGAATTTCCCAAGTATTCCTTAATGGTAATCCGAACACTTATGGGGCGGTTCGCCATGGGAACACCTTGATAATTTCGTACAATACCTTGATAACTGATATTTTGAGGAACTTGTGCATATAATCCCCAACTCAATAAGAAGAAAAGTAGAAATAATTTTTTCATTGTTTTATAAATTTTTGAACGATAATTCCGTTGTTATTACTAATGATAATCAAATAAGCACCCGGCAACAATTTGGAAACATCCACATAATATACCGGACCCAATTTTACATTATGAAATTCCCGCAAAACATGATTATTCATATCCATAATCCGGATATCGGCAATTATTTCCTTGTCGGATTTAATACCAATAAAATTCGTTGTGGGATTGGGTGCGAACGAAAATTTTATACCACCGAAGGGCGGTGGAAAAATTAAAGGAACACTGGGTTGAATAAATCCCTGTGTAATCGTAACCGTGTTATCACCAACAGTAGTTATTAAAGGTTCACCGATATTGTATTCCAACTGAACGAATGAGCGAAAAGGTGAACAGAAATTTCCACCCGCTCCGTAAATTTGTCTCGAAATATTTTGGGCAAATAAAGACGGCATACTCATTGCCAAACCTATCAGGAGCCCTTGAAATTTGTATGACATTCGTTATTTTTTTGTACGCAAAATACAAAAAAATAATATATTTTTCCACGCCGCTAATAAAAATATTACGTAAATTCGTCCGATGTTTAATTTGGCTAGCATCCGCGATTTTGGTCAGCAAAGTGCGCAGACGCTTGTAACTTTGCTTCGCATTCCGTTAATGTGCCGGCCGGTAAGTATTCCTCGTATTTCAACCGGTAAAGACTTGTTGGTTTTGGGTAATGGCCCGTCGCTAAAACCCTTTTTGGAAAAACACAAGGATTTCTGGCAAAACAAGGATCTATTGGCGGTTAATCATTTTGCCGAAACAGCGCTTTATGCCGAAGTACGCCCTCGATTATACGTAGTTTCGGCACCTGAATATTGGCTGCCGGACGTGGAAGAAGATTTTTTGGAAAAACGGCAAAGGATTTTCGAATCTTTGGCAGGGAAAACCGACTGGCCGTTGGATTTTTTTATCCCTGTTCCGGCCGGGAAAAATCCCTGGTGGAAAAAACTTTTGGGAACCAACCCCAATGTGCATATTCATTTCTACAATACGATGCCGGTGGAAGGATTTTGGCCGTTCCGTAATGTTTTGATGAACCTGAAATGCGGTATGCCCCGGCCGCATAACGTCATCATTACGGCATTGATGAATGCCATTTGGGCCGGATGGGAAACCATTTATTTGATAGGAACCGAACATAATTGGCTCAAAGATGTGAGTATCGACGATGACAACCGGGTTTATTTGACGCTGCGCTATTTTTACAATGAACAAAAAGCCCGTCCCGTTATCATCAAAAACCTCGGCAAAGGCCAACGCAAACTCCACGAAATCCTGGAAAAATTCTATTGGTCGTTTAAGGGCTATCACGACATACGCCGTTGGACCGAACCTAAGGGCGTACGCATTATCAATATCACACCCGATTCCTGGATCGATGCCTTCGAACGTCAAAGTATCGAATAGTCGCCCTCGCAGGTATGCAAAACGAATGCCGATGAAATTCCGCACCGAAATCTCCGTCCCGACGCCACCTTTCCGTATCGACCACCGGGACAAAATCACCGTGTTGGGCTCCTGCTTTGCCACCCACATCGGCGAGTGGTTGCGCCGTCATTGGTGGGATGTGGAAATTAATCCCTTCGGCAATGTGTATAACCCCGTTTCCTGGCGGGAATTATTGGAACGCAGTTTTGAAAACCGCCCGCCGGGGGACGATGAAGTTTTCCTGCACAACGGCCAATGGAAATCCCTGTTGTTGCCCTCACGTTTCAATACTTTGAAAAAACGGGAATATCTGCGTCAGGCCGCCCGGCTGTTCGAACGGGTGCGATTGCGATTAAGTCAAACCGATGTGCTTATTTTGACCTATGGCACGGCGCAGGTGTTTCGGTATGCAACCACGGGCAAAGTCGTAGTCAATTGCAACAAAATTCCTTCGGAATTATGCCGGCGCGATATGCTTTCCATTGCCCGGCTCGGCGAAGCCATAAGTCGCAGCATCGATTTGCTCCGCAAGCTCAATCCCGAAATGCGCATTATTTTGACGCTTAGCCCCGTGCGCTACCTTCACGACGGCCTCACCGCCAACGCCCGCAGCAAAGCCCGCCTTCTGGAAAGTATTCTGCAACAAACGAACCGATACGACCGTGTTTTCTATTTCCCTGCTTACGAAATTTTTATGGACGACCTGCGCGATTACCGTTTCTACGGTCCCGACCTCAAACAACCCGGCGAGCAGGGTATAAACTATACCATCGAGCAATTTTCCGGCGCCTTTTTCTCCGAACAAACACGTGCTTTATGTCATCGAATTGCCAAATTACGTGCATCCTTTTTGCATCGACCCATAGTGTTAAGGTCGGAACGGGAAAAAAGGGAAATTCATACCCGGATTAAAAACTTTCTAATCCAACATCCCTATTTGCTACCCGATATTGAAGTATAATTCGGTTTTTCCAAAATTCAATAAATTATTTTGAATAGATTTCAATTTTCAGTAGAAATTTTATGAATATGACAAAACTCATTTTTAGAAAATAAATCTTATCTTTGTCCTGTAAAGTAAACCTTGCCGTCCATGAAAAATTGTAATCTTTGCCTTATCCGTCATTTGAATGCCTTGAAAGAACTTTCCAAGGAAGAGTTGGATTTTATATCCCAATATAAACGGGTTCAACATTATAAAAAAGGCGACCAATTGCTTCGCGAAGGCCAATTGACCAACGGCATCTACTGCGTCATGTCGGGCAAGGGTAAACTGACGCGTTACAACTCATTGGGCAAGGAACAAATCGTTCGTTTTATCAAATCCGGCAACTTGATCGGTTACCGGTCGGCCATAAGCAACGAACCGCCTTCGCTCAACCTGACGGCCCTCGAAGATATGACGGCCTGCTTCATTCCCAAAGAAGCTTTTGAAGAAGTATTGGAAAACCGCCAATTCGCCCGCCGCATTATGGAACTGCTCAGCCGGGATCTCAAACAGGCCAACCTGTTTATTTCCAACCTTTCGCAGCATACCGTCCGCGAACGCCTGGCCGACACCTTGCTTAATCTCGAAGAAACTTTCGGCACCGACAAGGAAGGCAATATCAATATCTCCCTTTCGCGCGAAGAATTGTCCAGCATCATCGGCACGGCTTCCGAATCCGTTATTCGCGTTTTGTCGGCTCTGAAAAAAGAAGGTATCATCTATACCAAAGCCAAAAAAATCAAACTCCTCGACAAGGCTAAACTGCGCCAAATCGCCGAAGGTATCTTGCAGTAATTACCCAAAACCCATCCCATGGCCGCCAAAAAGGAACCAAAAAAAATCACCACCCAGGTTTTGTTCGACATGAAACAAAACGGTGAGAAAATCTCCATGCTCACCGCCTACGATTATACCATGGCGCGCATTTTGGACGCGGCCAAAATCGACGTGTTGCTTGTGGGTGATTCGGCCTCCAACGTGATGGCCGGACACGAAACCACCTTGCCCATCACCTTGGACCAAATGATTTACCATGCCCAGTCGGTAGTGCGGGCCGTGGACAGGGCCATGGTGGTGGTGGACATGCCTTTCGGCACCTATCAGGGCAATTCCAAAAAAGCCCTTGAATCGGCCATCCGGATTATGAAAGAATCCGGCGGACATGCCGTCAAAATGGAAGGCGGCGAAGAAATCGCCGAATCGGTCGAACGTATCCTCTCGGCCGGCATTCCCGTGATGGGACATCTGGGCCTGACGCCCCAATCCATCTACAAATTCGGCACCTACACCGTGCGGGCCCGCGAAAAGGCCGAAGCCGAAAAACTCCTGCGCGATGCCGAATTGCTTGAACGTTTGGGCATCTTTGCCCTTGTGCTCGAAAAAATCCCCGCAAAATTGGCGGCCCAAGTGGCCCGCAACCTCAAAATTCCCGTCATCGGCATCGGTGCGGGCGCCGGAGTGGACGGGCAGGTGCTCGTAACCCAGGATATGTTGGGCATGAACAAGGATTTCAGCCCGCGCTTCCTGCGCCGCTATGCCGACCTTTATACCGATATGAAAGCGGCCTTCGAACATTACCGCGATGACGTCAAATCCGGCGATTTTCCCAATGCATCCGAACAATACTGACCGGCCGGACATCCTCTACGAGGATAATCACATCATTATTGCCAACAAGGCCCCCGGTATTTTAGTCCAAGGCGACCGCACCGGCGACATCCCCTTGCTCGAACGGGTCAGGCAATACATCAAAGCACACTACAACAAACCCGGCAATGTGTTCCTCGGACTTGTCCACCGGCTCGACCGGCCTGTAAGCGGCGCCGTGATTTTCGCCCGCACTTCCAAGGCCCTGGAACGGCTCAACCGCATGATGCGACAGCGGAATATTTCCAAAATCTACCACGCCGTGGTGGAAGGCATTCCCGCATCGCACGAAGCCACGCTCATCCACTACCTGCGCAAAAATCCGCGCAACAACAAAACCACCGTTTTTACCCGCCCCACGCCGGGCGCCAAGGAAGCCGTATTGCACTACCGGCTAATAGCCGTCGGCGAGCGGTATGCGCTGTTGGAAATCGACCTGAAAACCGGCCGTCATCATCAAATCCGTGCCCAATTGGCCAAGGCGGGCCATCCCGTCAAGGGCGACCTCAAATACGGCGCCAAGCGCAGCAATCCCTTCCCGGGCATCATGTTACACGCCAGGCGTTTGATTTTCGAGCATCCGGTGCGCCGAACGGCCCTGAACATCGTGGCACCCTATCCCGACACGCATTGGGATTGGATTGGAAATTTCGATACCGTGCGCTGAGAATAATCGGGTTTTATATTTTTTGGGGCGCCCGGCCGCACGCGTTCACGCATCGGCGGCTGCTTCAAGCGGCGGAGCGCTTTCGCACCCGCCTGCGTTCACGCGGCGCCCGCCGGGCTGTCCGCTCAAATGCGTCGGCCGCCCGCTCTTGCCCTGCAAGCGTGGCGGACGTGGCTCCCCGCTGGTCGCCCCGCCGCCACGGCAGGCCGTCGGCGCGCGGCCACCGCATAACCGCTCCCATCCCTGGCGCGATGTAGGTCGCTGAGTGATTTTTGCGCAGCAAAAATTGTATCGAAGCGACCGTGTTGACCGGTCAGTGCCTTCGATATACTGCGCCTTCGGCACAGCACTCAGGCACCTGTTTGTAGGTCATTGAGTGATTTTTGCTACGCAAAAATTGTATCGAAATGACCGGACGGCCGGGGCTTCGATACACTGCTCACTGCGTTCGCAGCACTCAGCCACCGGCCTATCAATGCGCGACAAGCCGCCCTCGAATAAGGAACACCGAACAATAGAATACCGATTTATGATTTCAATTAATCGACTACAAATAAAATCCGAATCATTAAATCGCTCATCGTTAATCGATATTCTTAGCAAGGGTCGCCGAGTGATTTTTGCGTAGCAAAATCATATCAAAGCGACCGGCCGGCCCTTCGATACACCGCGGCTTCACCGTAGCACCAAAACTTGCAAACACATTTTTCCTAACTTTGTCCTGACACTAAATCTATGGACGAAGAAAAGGTTATCCTGGTCGATACCGACGACCGCCCCCTGGGACTGATGCCCAAAATGGAAGCCCATCGCCGCGGGCTCCTGCACAGGGCTTTTTCGGTCTTTGTGTTCAATAGCCGTGGCCAACTTTTGCTTCAACAACGGGCCGCCGGCAAATACCATTCGCCCGGATTGTGGACCAACACCGTTTGCAGCCACCAACGCCAAGGCGAAAGCAGCGTGGAAGCCGGGCGCAGGCGCTTGCACGAAGAAATGGGCTTTACCACCGAACTGCGCGAAATTTTTTCCTTTGTTTACCGTGCCGAATTCGACAACGGCCTCATTGAACACGAATTGGATCACGTGCTTATCGGCCGCTACGACGGCACCCCCGAACCCGCACCGGATGAAGTGGGCGGCTATCGTTGGGTTTACCTTTCCGATTTGTTGGAGGATTTGCAAAAACGCCCGGAAAATTATACCGCTTGGTTCCGTATTATTTTCGAAAAAAGTTTTGAAAAACTTCTCAACGAAGCCGGCCGGATGTTTGCCGGTAACCCCGTGATTTTTACGCCTTATTTCGAACGCAAACCCTGGGGCGGCGACCGTCTGGACCGGGTTTTGCACAAGGCCGTTCCCGGACCGCAAACGGGCGAGAGTTGGGAGGTGTCGGCCGTGCCGGGAAAAGCATCCCGCGTGGCTTCGGGCATTTTCAAGGGCTTTGATCCGGGACGCTTGTGGCAGTGGTTGGATGCCGACTATTGGGCCGGATGGAAAAACGGGCATGCGGAATTTCCCCTTTTAGTCAAATATATCGACACAAGTCAAAAAATTTCGGTGCAAGTTCATCCCGGCGATGCCATGGCCCGGCGTTTACACGATAGCTATGGCAAAAACGAGGCCTGGCGCATTATCGATGCCGCACCGGATGCCGTGTTGTATTTGGGCTTCAAGGAAGGAACAACCGTAGCGGAATACCAATCCGCTTTGCGCCGGGGAAATGTGGAAAAACTGTTGCGCAGCGTTCCCGTAGCCCCCGGCGATATGTTTTATATACCCGCCGGAACGGTACACGCCATCGGCGGTGGTATTCTTTTGGCCGAAGTCCAACAAAGTTCCGACATCACCTACCGCATTTACGACTGGAACCGTCCCGGGCTCGACGGCCGTCCGCGTCCCTTGCACACCGATTTGGCCCTCGAAGCCATCCGTTGGGATGCCCGTCCCCAAAAAATAACCGGCGGCCGTTTGAAAACACCCTACTTCCAATGGGCGGAAATGTCCTTGGAGCAAGCTGCTGATTTTTCCTTGTCTTCACCCGAAATCTGGCAAAATATCGGCAGTGAATCCATTTCGATTAACAACCATCCTTTGGAAGCCGGAAAAACGGCATTGCTTTGGCCCGGTGCCTACAAGATTTTGCCCGGTGAAATGCCAACCGAAGTTTTACGTATTTCCTTACCGGAAAATCACGCTGCATCCTCATCCCGATAAAACCCCTTCGCCCTATGCACGACCAAAACTTTGTGGAAGGATTTTCCAAACTGAACAAAAAGAAAAAAATCGATTGGTTGGTCAAACGTTATTTTGCCGGCCGCAGCGACGCGCGCGCCTTACTGGAACGCTATATGCACGCTGACGACCGTGTACAATCTTTGCACGACGGTTTTATCGAAAACACCTTGACAAATTATTGGTTGCCCTACGCCGTGGCACCCAATTTCCTGATCAACGGCCGTACCTATGCCGTGCCAATGGTTACCGAAGAAAGTTCCGTGGTGGCCGCCGCCGCCAAGGCCGCCAAATTTTGGTATCCGTTCGGCGGATTTAAGGCCCGTGTTACGGGCAAGGTAAAACTGGGCCATATACATTTACTTTATTACGGTTCCGCGGAAAAATTGCAAAATTTCTTTGCACAAACCCGTGAAGAATTTCTACGCCGGCTCAAACCCTTTACCGAAAATATGGAAAAACGCGGCGGTGGCATCCTTTCGGTCGAATTGGAAGATTGGACCCGCCGGCTCGATTATTACTACACCGTAACTTTCCGCTTAGACACGGCCGACAGCATGGGTGCCAATTTTATCAACACCATTCTCGAAGAATGGGCCGACTATATGGAAGAAACCTATCCTTCCTTCGGCCGTCCGGACGAGCTGGAAATTATTATGCGCATTTTATCCAACCACAATCCCGGATGCCGTGTGCGTGTGAGTGTTGAAGCCTCCGAACAGGAACTGACCCGCCGGACGGGTATTGACGATTATGCTCGTCGCTTCGAAACGGCCGTAAAAATGGCCGGCATCAATCCCTATCGTGCCGTCACGCATAACAAGGGTATTATGAACGGCATTGATGCGGTGGTGTTGGCCACCGGCAACGATTTCCGGGCCGTAGAAGCGGGAGCGCATGCCTTTGCCGCTTCCGAAGGCGAATACCGTTCGCTTTCGTCCGTGGAACGCTCGGACGGAATGTTTAGGTTTATCCTGGACATCCCCTTGGCCGTGGGCACCGTAGGCGGAATGACCCGCTTACATCCCTTGGCCCGTCTGTCCATGGAATTGTTGGGCAATCCCGGGGCCGGCGAATTGATGCAAATCATCGCATCCGTAGGTCTTGCCCAAAACTTTTCGGCCGTGCATTCCCTCATTACCGAAGGTATTCAAACCGGCCACATGCGTATGCATCTGAACAATATTTTGAACCAATTGGGCGCCACGCCGGGCGAAGCCGAACAAATCCGGCAACTTTTTGCCACCCGCAAAGCCCATGTGCGCGCCGTCAAGGAAGCCCTGAACCGGTTACGAAATAAAAAATAAACCTTATGTTGGAACCTCTTCATGTTTACGGCCACGGAAAATTGCTTATCACCGGCGAGTATTTGATTATGAAAGGTGCCAAAGGCCTGGCCGTTCCTGTTCGTTTCAAACAACATTTATACGTAAAACCCCAAGCCGGCACAAACATCCGGTGGACAAGCTACCATCCCGACAAAAGCATCTGGATGCAAGCCGAATACGACCGAAATTTGAAAATGATTTCCGGTTCTCCTTCCACCGATGCCGGCCTGATACGCAATATACTGACCGTGCTTCGCCGGATGAATCCCAACTTGTTCCGCCGCGGCTATAACTTGGAAACCCGCACCGAATTTTCACGGGAATGGGGTATGGGCACTTCGTCGTCCCTCATTGCCGTGTTGGCCAAATGGGCACAGGTCAACCCTTTCGAACTATTGGATCAAACATTCGGCGGAAGCGGTTTTGATGTGGCGGTTTCGTTGGGCGGGAAACAAATGCTTTTTTGGCGCGAAGAAAGCCGGCGCAAATGGGAGTTTGTCCGCTGGCGTCCTTCGTTTCACAAAAATATTTTCTTTGTGCATCTCAATCGCAAGCAAAACACTGCCCGCGTAATCAAAAAATTCGCTTCAACGCCTGTCCCTGATGAAGCAATTGAACGTATAACGCACATTACGCATGAGATGTTGGAAACCGGGAATATGGGCCGTTTTCAGGAGTTGATGGACGAGCACGAGCACATCGTAGGCAAGTGGATCGGAAAACGTCCGGTGTCCGCACGACTTTTTCCCGATTTCGACGGGGCCGTCAAAAGTTTGGGCGCTTGGGGTGGCGACATGATTATGGCGGTGGGCGGAAGTGCCCCCGAGGATTATTTCCGTTCCAAGGGATATGAACTGATTTTTCCTTTTTCCAAATTGATTGTTTGATTTGGGCGCCCCGGCGCCCCGCCCTCATTCATGCGGGCCGCGTTGCGTCGCTTCGCTTGCCCCGCGGCGCATTCATTAGGCGGGACTCGCTTCGCTCGCCTGCGTTCGGGGCCCCGCCGGCGGACTGACGTCCGCGGCGGATGGCCGGACGTTGGAGTGAATTTATCGAAAGCCCCGCCCCGCGGCTTCGCCGCGGGGCGGGGCTTGCCGTTGACTTTCAAATATTTACGTCCGGCCATCCGCCCGGCGCCTTCGGCGCCACGGCGGGGCCACGGCCGCTGCTTCAAGCGACGGAGCGCTTTCGCATCGTCCGACCCTCACGCGTTGCAGCAAGCATAAAATGTCGGAAAAGTCGAAGTTATTTTTGTCGAGAACAAAGCCGGCAATCCGAAGGCATAGCCGTAGCTATGGCAAGGGTTGCCAATGCCGTTATCGGCAAAAAGAACAAGACTTGGTGTGAATGTTTTATGCTTGCTGCAACGCCAGGCGCCGTCGGGCTGTCCGCTCATATTCGCCTTGGCGGATGCCGTGGTTTTGCGCGGGCGCGCGTGCCGCGCGCCCGCGCCCGCCCGTGCGTGGGGCTTCCTTCGGTCGCCTCCGCCGGGCGGAAAACCATCGGCACCGCCGGCGGCTCATACCGCTCCCATCCCTGGCGCAATGCGGAGTGCAAGGCGCTCCGCCTATGAAAATATTGAAGGAGAGTAGCTTTTATAAATACCGGATTTGACCACCGCCAATTTGGTGTATCTGCCATAAATTATTGCGGCAAATTAGCAGAATCAAACATAACTAATTATAATGTATAAGGACAATTTTTAGCCCCTCGATTTTGCCGTGAAAAATGAGGTCAAAAAATCCGTTTAACCTCTTGACACGAGAAAAATTTTGCCTTATCTTTGCATTCGCTCTTTGAAGCTTTCGTATAAAGGTTCATTGATTTAAAAAAATCGAATTTGTTTATCTGTCAGCCGGTTGGGATTTTTGTTGCGAAAAAATCCTTCGGATGTTTGGCGGATAAAAATAATTGACATATCTTTGCAACCGCTTTTTGAAGGAGGTGAATAAAAGAAGAGAGGTAAGCGGATAGAGGACGAGGTCTTTGAAATGAGGAACAGGCAGCAATAAGCGTAAAGGAATAGAGGATAATAAGAGGTCCACTAGGGCCGGGAAAGACTACATTTACTATGGAGAGTTTGATCCTGGCTCAGGATGAACGCTAGCGGCAGGCCTAACACATGCAAGTCGAGGGGCAGCAGGCCGACTTCTTATGAAGTTGGTGCTGGCGACCGGCGCACGGGTGCGTAACGCGTA
>WGAP01000011.1 GCA_015494775.1 Flavobacteriales bacterium
CATCCCGAAGGCACGGCGCTGTTTGACCGGGCTACGGATTATTTGAAAAAAACCTTGGAAACGGCCGGATTCCCCGAATTGGACAATTATTACTTGGTCGAACTGAAAAACAACAAATTAATCGTTATCATGGTTTTCCCCGAAGGTTTCCAATGGGGCTTTTTGGTCGATAAGGAAAAACTTAATATGGGTATGCTTTTGGGCATTGCCATTCCGCAAGCCAAAAAGTATTTTTACGATGCTTATCAAGCGGAGGTATAAGAATCAGGGATTTATTTTTTCGAAATCATAGAAAATCCGGTTTTTGGCCGGATTTTTTTGTAGGCATTCGGTCGGCTTTTGTCCGTCATTTTCAAAAACCTTATTTTTACGCAAATTTCATTAAGAAAATGTTTGAATACCTGTCGGGAAAACCCGCGGAGCTTTCACCCGCCCACGCCGTTGTGGATGTGCAGGGTATCGGCTACTACGTGCGCATTACGGTGAATACTTACGAAAAACTGGCCGGGCAAGACCCCGTAAAACTCTATACCGAATTTATCATCCGCGACGACGGACAATACCTCTACGGCTTTGCCGACCAAGGCGAACGCCGGTTTTTCCGCGAGTTGATTGCCATTTCGGGCGTGGGCGCCACCTCGGCCCTCAGCATCCTTTCGGCCGTTCCGCCCGACGAACTGGGCCAAGCCATCATCGACGAAAACATTGCCGTGCTCAAAGCCGTCAAAGGCATCGGCCCCAAAACGGCCAAGCGCATCATCGTGGAACTCAAAGACAAACTGCTCAAAGAAGGCATTCCGGGCCAAACGGCCCAAACCACCGCCGCCGGCCCCAAGGCCGAAGAAGCCATCGCCGCCCTGGAAGTGCTGGGCTACCCGCGCCGCGTAACCCAAAAGCCCGTCCAACAAATCCTGCGCGAACACGCCGATTGGTCCTCCGAACAAATAATAAAAGCCGCCCTCAAACGTTTATAATCCGTTCGAATGCCCTGCGTATGTGTTGCCGAAACCGTCTTTTGTTATTCATCGCCCTGTTCTTGACCTTCTCGGGTCTTAGGGCCCAACAGCAGGACACCACCCGCCGCGATACCGTCATCACGCCCATACGCATACCCGCGCGCGTGCAAAGCATCAAAAATATTTACAAATACGACCCACAGGCCAATCTTTATATCAAAAAACAAAAACTGGGCGACTACGATATTTCCTACCCGCGCGTGCTGACCCCCGCCCAATACTTTGCCCTGCTCCAACGCGAAGAAATCCAAAAAAACTTCAAGGCCGTCAACGATGCCATTTCGGGCAAATCGGGCGCCAAAGCAAAACAAAAGGATTTGCTTCCGCAATTTTATGTCAACAGCAAATTTTTCGAAACCATTTTTGGCGGCAAGGAAATCAAAATCGAACCCAAAGGCAATTTTGCCCTCGACCTGGGACTGCGCTACACCAAACGCGACAATCCCCTGGTGCCCGTGCGCAACCGTTCCAACCTCCAACTTGACCTTAACCAACATATCAGTATGGGGCTCACGGGCCACGTGGGTAAGCGGTTGAACCTCAACCTGAACTACGACACCCAGTCGATGTTCAACTTCAACAACCAAATCAAACTGGATTTTCAACCCGACGAAGATGCCATCCTCCAAAAAGTGGAAGTGGGCAACGTGGGCATGCAATCGGCCAACGCCCTTATTCAATCGCCCCAAAGCTTGATGGGTCTCAAAACGGTGATGAAATTCGGTCATACCCAAGTAACCCTCGTGGGCGCCGAACAAAAATCCAGCATGCAAACCATCCAGGCCCGCGGCGGCGAAGTGCTGGAAGATTACGAAATTCCCATCCTGCGCTACGACGAAAACCGCCACTTTTTCCTCTCGCAATATTTCCGTCAACGCTATAATCACGCCCTGCAACATTACCCTTATGTGGATGCGCCGGTTTACGTTACCAAAGTGGAAGTGTGGATTACCAATCGCAATTCCAATCCCCAAGATGTGCGCAATATTGTGGCCGTGCAGGATTTGGGCGAAAGCGAAATACTCGGACTCGACCCCGTGCCGCCCGGCTTTGTGCTCCAACCCGGCGCCCTGCCCGACAACACGGTGAATAAATTCAACCCCGAAGCCATCGGAACGCCCAACTCGATTTACACCAACGACATCCGGCAAATTTATACCGTCGATCAAGGTTTCGGCGGGTTGACCGTGGTCAACGGCAAAGACTATGTGGCCCTGGAAAATGCCGTTAAACTCGATAGCACACAATTTACCTTGCATCCCAAATTGGGCTACATTACACTCAAACGCAAACTCAACCCCGACGAAGTCCTGGCTGTGGCCTTTCAATACACCGTAGGCAACGAAGTTCACAAAGTGGGCGAATTTACCGACGACGGTGTGGTTTATCCGCAAACGCTCATTGTCAAATTGCTCAAAAGCAACATCTCCGACGTTACCCAACCCGATTGGCAATTGATGATGAAAAACATCTATGCGCTCAACGCCTACTCGGTGGCCAAGGAAGATTTTATGCTCCATATTCTCTATGCCAATCCCACGCCGCTCAACTACATCAGTCCGGTCAACGGGACGCCCTTGCCCAACGACGTCAAGGACCGCATCCTGCTCAATGTGTTCCACATGGACGAACTCAACACTTCCAACGAACCTCAACCGGGCGGCGACGGATTTTTCGACTTTATTCCGGGCATCACCATCGACCCGCGCGAATCCTTGATTATCTTTACCTCCACCGAACCCTTCGGGCGGTATTTGTTCGAAAAATTACGTTTGTCCGCTACCGAAAACTATGATGACCCTTCCACCTGGAACGATAATCAGAAAAAATACGTTTATCGCGAACTCTACACCACCACCCAATCCCAGGCCGAACAATACCCCGAAAAGAACAAATTCCTGCTCAAAGGAAAATACAAATCGGCCAATGGAGGCGGTATTTCCGTAGGCGGATTTAACCTGCCCCGCGGCTCGGTGCACGTAACCGCCGGCGGACGCGAACTGGTCGAAGGCGTGGATTATGTGGTCAATTATCAAGCCGGACAAGTGGAAATTATCAATCCGGCGCTCAAAGCTTCCAATGTGCCCATTCAGGTAACGGTGGAACAAAACAACCTGTTCCAGCAAACCACCAAAGTGTTTACGGGCATCGACGTGCAACATAAATTTAATGACCATTTCCAAATCGGAGCCACCTACCTGCACTTGAAGGAAAAACCCATCACTTGGAAATCCGATTTCGGACACGAACCGCTCAACAACCGTTTGTTCGGTTTCAACGGCTTGTATAGCCACAAGGTTAATTTGCTGACCAAATTGGTTAATTACCTTCCCAATATCAAAACCGACCAAGACAGCAAATTCTCCATCCGTGCCGATTTTGCCTACCTCAAACCCGCCCTGGCCGAAATTTCGAATATCAACGGCGAAAGCGCCACGCTTATCGAAGATTTCGAAAGCTCGCAAACCCACGTGGATTTGATGATGCCTTACTCCTGGAAATTGGCTTCGGTGCCCGCCCGTTTCCCCGAAAGTCAGTTGCTCGACAATTTGGATTATGGCAAAAACCGTGCATTGCTTGCCTGGTATGTGATCGATAATATTTTTTATCAAAATCCACCGCCCGGCATCGACAATGCCGAAATGTCCAAAGACGAAAACCGCTTGGTGTATATCCGCGAACTCTTCGACCGCGATGTGGTGGCCGGTTACAACAATAATATTCCCACACTCAACCTGGCCTATTTCCCCGACGAACGCGGCCCCTACAATTTCGACACCAACCTGACTCCCCAAGGCAAGCTAACCAATCCCGAACAACGCTGGGCCGGGATGATGCGTCCGCTTACCATCACCGATTTCGAGCAGTCCAACGTCCAATACGTTACCTTCTGGATTATGGACCCTTACTACAATAATCCTTCACTCACCGACGGCGGAAAAATTTATTTGGACTTGGGCTATATGAAGGAAGATATCCTTTATGACGGCCGTAAACAATATGAAAACGGCTTGCCCGAAGACGGCGGCACCCAAAATACGGTTTATACCCATTGGGGTAAATTACCCCTCAACCAATCGCTTAATTACGCCTTCGACGACGACCAAACCCACCGCGAAAACCAAGATGTGGGCCTCGACGGACTCAAAGACCCCGAAGAACAAAACTTTTTTGCCGCCTACCTGAATGCCTTGCCTCCTACGGTGCGCAACGCCGTCCAAAACGACCCGGCCAACGACGATTTTGTCCATTTCCTCGACGCCTCGGGTGGGGTACTCGACCGCTACAAAAAATTCAACAACACCGAAGGAAATACACCCGTCAACAACAACAGCCAAACCACCAATGCCAACGACGTTTATCCCGATACCGAAGACATCGACCGCGACCAAACCATGAACACCATCGATGCCTACTACGAATACGAAATTCCCTTCGGCCCCAACCTGACGGTCAACGACCCCTACGTGGCCGACATCAAAGAAACCACCTTTCAGGACGCTACGGGACAAACGCGTAATGCCCGTTGGATACAATTCAAAATTCCGGTCGAACAATACAGCTCGCGCGTAGGCAATATCAGCGATTTTCGTTCCATCAAATTCATGCGTTTATACCTCACCGGCTTTGCACAACCCATGGTATTGCGTTTTGCCATGCTCGATTTGATTCGCAGCGATTGGCGTAATTACAAGCTCACGCTTGATCCTTCGGATCCCAATCCCAACGACGACCCCACCACGGTGGAAGTAAGCTCGGTGAGCAGCGAAGAAAATCAAACCCGCAGCGGTATTCCCTACGTGAGCCCGCCGGGAATCCAACGCGAAGAGATTTATCAGAACAATCAACTTATTCGCCAAAACGAACAGGCCCTTTCCATGCGCGTGTGCGATTTGGAAGTAAAAGACGGCCGCGGCGTGTTCAAATACAACCGTGTGGACATGCGCCAATTCAAACGGCTCAAAATGTTTATCCACGCCGAAAGTGTGCCCGGCCAACTTCCCTTGCAGGACGATGAACTCTGGGCTTTCCTGCGCTTCGGAACCGATTTGGATCAAAACTTTTACGAAGTAATGATCCCGCTCAAAGTAACCCGTCCCGGCACTTCGGACCCCGAAGCCGTTTGGCCCTTGGAAAACCGCATCGATCTGCGACTTGCATTACTCCAAAAAATCAAATTGCAACTCATCCAAAACCACCAAACCAATCCGCAAAACATCCTATATTTTACCGAAGACCAATTGGATCCCTCGGCCGCCGGCAAACCCAATCTGCTCACCATCGGCATCAAAGGAAATCCCGACTTTGCCGATGTGCGCGTGATGATGGTGGGCGTTCGCAATATGAGCAACACGCCCCTGTGCGGCGAAGTGTGGTTCAACGAAATGCGGCTTACCGAAATGAAAAACAAAGGAGGCTGGGCCACCCAAGGCACCGCCGACCTGACCCTGGCCGATGTGGCCACCTTCAACTTTTCGGGCGGCGTGTCCACCGCCGGTTTCGGCCCCTTGGAACAAGGCCCCATGGGACGGTCGGTGGAAAACAAATACAACTATACCTTCAACAGCGCATTGAATGTGGGCAAATTTTTCCCCGAAAAATGGAACCTTAGCATTCCGTTAAGCTATTCGGTTACCAAGCAATTCATCCGCCCCGAATACGACCCTATCAACAAAGATATTCTCCTTTCCGACCGCCTGGCCGTGGCCCGCGATGCCCGGGAACGCGACAGCATCCTCAACGTGGCCCAAGACCGCCATGTGTTCCGTAGCATTGCCCTGACTGGCGTAAAGAAAAATTATGCCAATACATCATCCGCTACCGCAAATACTTCCAACCCTTCCACCTCCGCACCCGCACCGGGCGCGCCCACAGGTAAAACGTCCAAGAACAAACATCATTTCTACGACATCGAAAACTTTACTTTCAATTTTACTTATTCCGACGAAAACCATACCAATTACGAAGTGGAATTCGACCGGCGTCAAGCCGCTACCTTCGGCATTCTTTATTCCTACAATTTCCACTCCAAACCCTGGACGCCTTTTGCCAAAACCAAATCCAAATTCCTGCGCAAAAAATCCATGGCCTTTATCCGGGATTTCAACTTTAACCCCTGGATTTCGTCCCTGACCTTCCGCACCGACATCGACCGGCGTTTTACCAACTTCCGTGTGCGTCAAATCGAAGACTACGGCCTGGACTTCCCGCCCATGCAAAGCCGCGATTACAAATTCATCACCGGCTACACCGTCAATTGGCAGCCCTTCAAATCGGTGCAGGTTACCTACAACAGTAATTCCTACCGCAAACTGAGCAATTTTATCCGCCCCAACGGGCTACCCGATTATTCGGCCGGCCTGTGGACCCGCTTTTTCGATCCCGGCGCCCCCTACACGCTACAACAAAACATCAACGCTACCTACCGTTTGCCCTTGGGCAAATTCCCCTTGATTAACTTCCTGGATGCCAATTACACCTACAACGGCTCGTTCCAATGGCAACGCAGCCCCGCCGTAATGCAAAACATCAACGGCTACGACCTGGGCAATACCGTCCAAAATGCCAATACCCACCAACTCAACGGTAATATCAACCTGGACAAACTCTACAAAAACCTGGGTATCACCAAGTGGCAACGCCGTTGGTCGGGTAAGTCGCGTTCGCGACGCAAAGGACGTAAAAAGGAAAAGAAAAAAACCGAAAAGCCCCGAAATGCCAAATCCAAAAAAGACCGTGCCAAGAAAAAAGCCGGCAGAAACATCCGCACCGTATTTGTGCCCAACGCCTTCCAAAAAGGCGTAGCCGGACTGGTGGGTATGCTCACTTCCGTAAAACGTATTCGCATTACCTGGCAACGCACCGCCGGAACCGCCATTCCCGGTTACCTTCAATCGGTGGGTTATTTGGGCACCGAAAATCCTTCCATCCCCTACGTATTGGGCTGGGATGATGACAACCTGCGCTATGAATTGGCCCGACGCGGTTGGCTTTCGAACTATCCCGACCTCAACCAACCCTACCAACATCAATTGACCGAAAAACTAAGTTTTGCCACCAATTTTCAACTTATCCGCAACTTCAAGGTGGACATCAAGGCCAACCGCACCTATGCGCGCAACCTGAGCGAAACTTTCCGTGTGGACAACCGTCAATATGTGCCTTTGGTGCCCACCATGGACGGTAATTTCACCACTTCCTTTGCCATGCTGCGCACGGCCTTCGAAACCGCCGACGTAAACCACGACCCGGCCATCGACCGTATGCGTAGCTATGCCTTGACCATTGCCCGCCGTTTGGCCGCCCAACGCGGCGTCAACGTGCCCGCCACCGGCTATCCCGACGGCTACGGGCCCTACCAAAGCGAAGTGCTGGCCTATTCCTTCCTGGCCGCCTACACCAAGGCCGACCCCAACCGGATGAAACTCACCCTGTTCCCCGCCATTCCCATTCCCAACTGGTCCATACGCTACACCGGACTGATGCACCTCAAATGGTTCCGCAAGCATTTCCGACGGTTCAGTTTGGAACATAAATACGAAGCTTCGCTCACCATCAACAGGTTTACCAACAATATGGAATATTTCCAAGACCCCACGGCCCGCGATGTGGGCGGCAACTATTACAGCCCCATCACCTACGGTGATGTGGTGCTTACCGAGGCCTTTAATCCGCTTATCAAGGTGCGCACCGAAATGAAAAACTCCCTCCAACTGGACTTGGCCTACAAACGCGACCGTATGGTGGCCCTCAACACCACCAACTACACGCTCACCCGCGTGTCGGGACAGGAAATTACCGCCGGACTGGGCTACCGTATCAAGGACGTGTATTTGCCCATGAAAATCGGCGGCAACCAATATGATTTCCGTAGCGATCTGATTCTCAAAGCCGATTTTTCCTACCGCCGCAACCTCAACACCATCTACGGACTGGCCCAGGGCAATTCCCAACCCGTGAGCGGACAAACCATGTATAATTTCCGTTTTTCGGCCGATTACACGCTCACCAAATCCCTTTCGGCCATTTTGTTCTACGAGCACCAATTCAGCAAATTCGCCGTATCCAACGCTTATCCTATGACCAATATCCGCGGCGGTATTACGCTTAAATATTCGTTTAAATAAATTGGTGTTAAAAACGTAAAATAACAATCATTTATCCAAACTATTTCTCCTTCCGGTAAAATCCCTTCCCGGTCAATACCAAGCCGGCGAATACAAATAAGGTAAACACCAAACTGCCGGCCGCCAATTGCATGCCGCCCGAAAGGATATGCCCGCTGGTACATCCGCCTGCCGTACGGGCACCGAAAATCAAAATAAATCCGCCCGCAAAGGCCCAAAATATTCGCTTGCCCGGACGATTACCCTTGTATTTTTCCCAGCGTGAATGAATAAGCCGCAGCCGGAACCGCTTCCGTAGAACCGCCACAACAAAAGCCGCCAACATGGCGCCGAACAAAAAAATCATTTCCCAATGTCCGGGCTTTTGAATTTTATCAAAATAGGCATTGTCCGTCGTTCCGCCGAGCCAATCGGCCAGGTAGGGATAGCTGGTTGATGCGCCGATGGGACGGTTAGCCATTCCATGAAGAAACACAATGGCATTCAACACCGCCAACAGGATGCCCGCTATCCACCATTTACGGTCGCTGGTATTGTCCCTTTTGTTGAGCGTAACGGCCAGTAAAATAAAAAATACACCGATGGCCGCAGCCACCGCATAATAAACTTCCGGAATGTCGCCCACCATCGAATGCAAGGAAATTTTTCCGAAATCGGGCCCTCTGAGCCATTGCAAGTGCGGCACCAAAAGGGTATATACCCAACCGCCCAGCAATCCGCCTGCGATGCCTATCCAAGCATCCAACGAACCCTCGCCGGCCGAAATGGGAAGCGTGCCCGGACAATAACCCAAAAGCGCCATCCCGCTACCGAAAATCAAGCCGCCCAGCGCCACGCCGCCCAGCACAAAGGGCTTGACATGAAAACTTGCCCAACCCAGCCCTATGATAACGCTGAGTAATATCGCTCCCACGCCAATGGCCATCAGGATGGTTTTTATCACGGTGTTGTCCTTCAAGCCCGATTGCCCGCTAATTACGTCATAGCGATTTAAGCCGGCATATTGAATGATAAGCCCGAACAAACCGCCCAAAACAAAAATCAAATAAATATTTCCCATATTCCTTACTTTTTAAAAAGGTTGTTTTTCCATGCAAAGTAAGGACGGGAAGGCGGACAAGTCAAATCAAAAAAATTTATTTTGGATAACTAAAAGTTATAATGCAAGGCGAAGCGAATAAATAATTCGGTTAACGGATTCTGTTGTCCTTCGGGATAGATGAAGTAAAAATTCCGCTTAATGTCCAAATCCCGGATACGAATGATTTTGAGTTCGTTTCGCACCAATTCCTTTTGGATGCTTTGCACGGACAAAAAAGCAAAGCAACCGGTGTGTAAAATATAATTTTTGATGCCCTCGGTGCTGCCGAAACGCATTTCCACCTTCAAATCACCGGGACGTAGGTTTTTTTGTTTCAAATAATGGGCCACCACCTCCAATGTGCCCGACCCCGCTTCGCGCAAAATCAACGGAAGCCCGGGCAAGTCCGTTATGCTTATTTCGTCGCCCTCCACTCGCCGGTTTCGGCTGTTGGCCACCAACACGATACGGTCTTCAAGGAATTTTACATAGTGAACCCCGCTCCGTTTGGATTGGCCTTCGATGATGCCCAAATCAATCTCGGCATTGTCCAAGGCCCGTTCGATTTGTTGGGTATTGCCATTGATTACGCTTACGGCCAAGTCGGGAAAGCGGGATTTGAACCCGCCCATAAGCCGGGGCAAAACATAATGGGTCATCGTGGTGCTTGCGCCGATTTTGAGTTTACCCTTCCGCTGGTGGCGCAAAGCGCTCAGGGCAAAATCCATCCGGTTGTAGGCGTCTTCGATTTCCCGGACGTATTTGAGCATCGTCCGCCCCGCCTCGGTGAGCGCGATTCTATTGCCTTTGCGATGAAAAAGTTTGACGCCGAATTCCTCTTCCAATTTGTTGATATGCTTGGTAACGGCCGGTTGGGTGATAAACAATTCCTTGGCCGCTTGGGTAAAACTTAGTTTTTCGGCTACTTTCTTGAAGGTTTTCAGGCGGAAATCCATAGGAACGTCATAAGTTGACCAAAGATAAAACCTTTTGCACAAAACATTAGGCATTTTACAGGCGCTTCGGAGCCGCTGCGCGTCTCCTACGCGGCTCCGGGAACCTGCGGCTTCCACCGGCCACCGCCAAGGCCGCGCCTTGTTTCCCTCCGCGGCTTCACAAGCCGGCGCGCCTTGCAAGCGGCGGCGCTTGTCTTGTTCCGCGGCTCCGCGAGCCCTTCGGTCTCGCTTCGCGTGCTTCGGAGCCCTGACGGTCTCCTCGCAGTCCTCAGCGCCCCTTGGCGCTCCGCACGGCTTCGCGCCTGCGGTCGCTTCGGCGGTCGCCGGGCCGGCATCGCCGTCCCGGCTCCTTATCGGAAAACCCGCGCTTTATTATCAAAAAATAAATT
Source organism: Flavobacteriales bacterium (assembly GCA_015494775.1). Lineage (GTDB taxonomy): Bacteria > Bacteroidota > Bacteroidia > Flavobacteriales > Flavobacteriaceae > JAADED01. The sequence continues at coordinate 10,570 of WGAP01000011.1, forward strand.
GTAAATTATTGAAAATCAATTCAAAATTAAAATTCAAAATTCATAATTAATCCACGCTTGTTTTCCCATGCAATACAATACATTTAAAAATCGCTCTCCTATAATTTTTACAATAGGAAAAGGTCTTTTGTTCGAATAAATCATCAATATATTTCCAACAACCTGCTCAATGTTTGTCCGTATTTTCCGGTCAAACGCAAAACATAAAGCCCGGGCGGTAATCCTTCCAAATCCATCCCGTTTGCTTCTACTCTATTGAACAAACGCATCAAACGTCCGTCGCTACGATACAAAGCGGCCTGTTCAATGGCCTCCGTTGTGGATACATATAGGCGCCCGTGGGCCGGGTTGGGGTAAATTCGAACATCCGATTGCAAGTTTTCCTCCACTGCCACCTGGGTTTGTGCCCGGGCCACAAAGGTGTAAATCACATCCGGGTCGCTATTGCCGAAATCGCTTTTAAACATCACTTGCGTGCCATCGGGCGACGGTACCGGCATGGGCGATTTCAAATACGAAACAGCCGTACTGAAATGATGCCCGAAAAATTCCACCCTCTCCGTAGTGTCCAGGCGCACCGCCACTATCGTTCCCGAACGGGCCTGTTCGTCCTGGCTTACATACGCCCAGCCGGGCCGTTGCAAATTCCGGCACGAAATATGCCCTTCGCCGCCAAAATCTGCATTATCCGAAAGCTCTACCCGCTCCAAGTGGTCCAAATAATACATATTCAAGGTGCCTGTCGGCCCTGCAAATTGCACAAAGACCTCGTTGCCTTGGGTATCATAACCGAAATCTCCGTGATTTCCGTATCCTGCAATGCGTCGCAAAAATTGCATATCCTGCGTCCGATAAATTTCCACTCCGTAATGCCCGTTGAAAGGTAGTGTATCACTCGTTGTATTATGATCCCACATAATGCCTGTATATTGTCCCGACTGCGACACCGACACCCAGTCCACATAGCGCGGGTAGGTTTGCGTGGAATCGCCCCAAGCGCCCGCAAAGCGATGCCTAACGACCACCGAATCGGCTTGCAAATCGTATATCACCACATCCAAATCGGCGCCGGCATGGCAAGCCAAAGCTACAAAACGGTCGTTCCGGTCCATATTGCCTTCGCCCGGGCCCAACATCACGACCTGATAATCCGTTTGTGCCGAATCCGAAAGGTAAATATGGCCCGCCCGGTAAACCGAATCGGTGCTGATGCGGTAGTAGCGAATATCACCATTCTGCCTGAACGACCAAATTTTGTCCGGGTCGGTATTGGACCAGTAGGACGGCCATATTTCGCTTCCCGGCAAATCGCGTATTTTATGATAATTTGTAGCATCATATATGGCCATAGAATAAAATTTATACATCGTGGCATCGGCATTCCATGGTTGAATTTTGGCATATTCGTGATGCGGATACCAATCCCATTCCGGCACATAATCCGTGATGCGCGTCAACACCACCGGCGAAGGCACTGCCGTATCGATAATACTGCCGTAAAGTGCCGGCAAGGCAGGCACCGAAGCAGGATAATGACCGTAAACCGTATCCACCGGATATTGTGCGCTCAACATCCGGGCGAATATCAACAAAAATAAAGCAGCGGAATTTTTCATTACACACTTATTAATTTCAGTTTTCAAGCCAAATGCTCTTTTTCAAAGGTAATGATTAATTCGCTTCCCGATTTTTCCTTATCTTTAATCCACAATTCCTCCTATGGACACCGAACGTAAATGCCTCTATTGCGGTGAACCCATTCTGGGGCGGGCCGACAAACGTTTTTGTTCGGACAGTTGCCGCAATGCCTACCACAACCAACGCAACCGCGAAACCAACCGGATGATACGCAACGTCAATCGCGTGCTCAAAAAAAATTGGCAAATCCTTACCCAATTGAACACGCATGAAAAGGCCCGCGTGCATCGCAAAACCCTGCTCAACAAGGGCTTCCGATTCGAATTCTACACCTCCTGCCATACCACCCGCAAAGGCGACACCTACTACTATGTTTATGACCAGGGCTACTTGCGTATGCGCGATTCGGATTTTTACCTTCTGGTAACCAAATCCATCGACATTTAAACCGCTTCCCGCGCTTTTGACTAACTTTGCCATAATTAATTTTTTTGTCAATGACGTCCCGAAATTCATCCCTTCGCGTGGATGTGGAAAAAATTATTCGCAGCCAAGACGACCCGCGCGTGCGCAATTTGCCGCGTCCGGTTATTCGTTTTATCAAATGGCTGATCAAAGAAGGCGAAATCAATCGCGGACTGGAACGTTTGGGACACTTAAAAAATTTCGATTTCATCGAAGCGGTCATCGATTATTTGGATATCAAAATCGAAGCTCGCGGAACCGAAAATATTCCTTGGGACAAGGATTTGATATTCGTGGGCAATCACGCCCTGGGCGGCCCCGATTTTTTTGCCCTGATGCACGTGCTCAAAGACCATTTCACACGTGTCAATCACATGACCAACGACGTGTTGATGGGCATCAAACCCTTGGAAGACTTTTTTGTTCCGGTTAAAATCTTCGGCAAAAATCCACCCGAATACCGCCAAATGTACGAAGAACGCCTGGCCCAAAAAGGCATTCCCGTTACCATTTTCCCCTCGGGCGAAGTGGCCCGTTACCACAAAGGCCGGTGGGACGACGGCCTGTGGCGAAGCGGTTTTGTTCGCTTTGCGCGTCAATTCCGTAAAACGGTGGTTCCGTTTTTTATTCCCACCCGTAATTCCCGGCTTTTCTATGCCGTCCACCGCATACGCACCCTGTTGGGCGTCAAGGCCAATTTGGAACTTTTTCTCCTGCCCCGTGAATTGCTCAAAATGCGCGGTAAAACCATCCGGATTTATTTCGGCGAGCCCTTGCCGCCCGAATTTTTCGACGATAGCCGGACCATACACCAATGGGCCGACGAAGTAAAAAAAATCGCCTATGCGCTGCCCGAAAAATTCCAAGACGAATGAGCGAAGAACGGCTTGAAATTTACGGTGCCAAGGAACATAACCTCCAAAACATCGACCTCCTTATTCCGCTCTACCGGCTCACGGTGGTAACCGGACTCAGCGGCAGCGGTAAGTCCAGTTTGGCCTTCAACACCATCTATGCCGAAGGCCAAAGGCGGTATTTGGAAACCTTCTCGGGCTATATCCGCCAATTCCTGGGCGGAATGGAACGCCCCGCGGTGGATAAAATCGAAAACTTGCCCCCCGTGATTGCCATCGAACAGAAAACGGTCAACCGCAATCCGCGCTCCACCGTGGGCACCATTACCGAAATTTATGATTTACTCCGTTTGCTCTACGCCAAATTGGGCAAACCCCGCGGCGCCGAACAAACACCCTCCCCCGATGCGGCAAGTATTCCCGCTGCGGTGCTTCGCGATTTTGAAGGTGTCAAAATAAGCATCCTTGCGCCTTTGGTGCGGGCACGCAAGGGGCACTACAAAGAACTTTTTGCCAAATGGATGAGCCGCGGCTACACGCGCGTGCGCATCGACGGTCAAATTACCGAACTGCAAAAAGGGCTCAAAACCGAACGCTACAAAACCCACGACATCGAACTGGTTATCGACACGCTTACGCCCGGTGCGCGCAACCGTAAACGGCTCGAACGCGCCGTGCGCACCGCCCTCGACATAAGCGACGAAGGCATTTTGGTGCTGACCGGCGAAGGGCAAACCCGCTTTTACGGCACCCGTTGGCTCGACCCCGAAACGGGTCAAGCCCTGCCCGAACCCGAGCCCAACTTTTTCTCCTTCAATTCGCCCAAAGGATATTGCCCCGTTTGCCAGGGAATAGGCGAAGTGTGGAAGGCCGATTTGGCCAAAATCATTCCCGACCCCGGTTTGAGCATCCGCCGCCGCGGCATTGCACCCGTCAATCCCGAGCAACATCAATGGATTGCTCAGCAAATCGAACGACTGGGACATAAATACGGTTTCGATTTGGACACGCCTGTTAAAAAAATTCCTTCCGAGGCATTGGACAAACTGCTTTACGGCTTCCGGGAATTCGTCAGTTGGCATTCCGAAATAACGGGCGTTACCGAAGAACACTTTGTGGAATTCGAAGGCATCGTGCCGCTTATCGAAAAAAATTTTCATCAACAACATTACAAATCCTTGCGCCGCTGGGCCTCGGATTATATGAGCCGCGAAACCTGTTCCGCCTGTGGCGGACGTCGCTTGCGCCGCGAAGCATATTTATTCGAAATCAACGGAAAAAATATCGGCGATTTGGTCGAAATGGAAATCGGCGAGTTGGCGCGGTGGTTTGATGGCCTGGAAAAATATTTTTCGGACACCGAACGGATTATTGCCGACGAAATTATCAAGGAAATCCGCACCCGCATCGGATTTTTGGTGAATGTAGGCCTGCACTACCTCACGCTCAACCGCTCGGCGGCTTCGCTTTCGGGCGGCGAAAGCCAACGCATCCGGCTTGCTTCGCAAATCGGTTCGGGATTGGTCAATGTGCTATATATTCTGGACGAACCCAGCATAGGCCTGCATCCGCGTGATAACGAAAAACTCATCCGGACGCTTCAAGCCCTGCGCGATGCCGGCAACAGCGTGATGGTGGTGGAACACGACCGCGAAATGATGCTGGCCGCCGACCACATCGTGGACTTGGGCCCCGGCGCGGGTCGCCTCGGCGGTAAGGTGGTCAACCAAGGACCGCCGGAAAAGTTTATCCGCCATTCCTCCCTTACGGCCGATTATTTGGCCGGGCGCAAAACCATTCCCCTTCCGGCCGAACGCCGCACGGGCAGCGGAAAATCCATAACGCTATACGGCGCCACAGGCCATAATCTCAAAAATGTTGACGTGGAAATTCCGCTGGGCACACTCACCTTGGTAACCGGCGTATCGGGTAGCGGAAAATCCACCCTGATCAACGAAACCCTTTATCCTGCCTTGCGTCAAACATTACACCGGTCGTTGGACAAACCCTTGCCCTACAAACGAATCGAAGGCATAGAACACATTGACAAGGTGATCGACATCGACCAAAGCCCCATCGGCCGGACGCCCCGCTCCAACCCCGCCACCTACATCAAGGTGTTCGACGACATCCGCAAACTCTTCGCCCAAACCGTCGAAGCCAAAATCCGCGGCTACAAACCCGGCCGTTTTTCGTTCAACGTCAAGGGCGGACGATGTCCCGTATGCGAAGGCGCCGGCGTGCGCACCATCGAAATGAATTTCCTGCCCGATGTTTATGTTACTTGCGAAACTTGCCTGGGCAAACGCTTCAACCGCGAGACGCTCGAAGTTACCTACAAAGGCAAAAACATCGCCGATGTGTTGGAAATGAGCGTTTCCGAAGCGCTTGCCTTTTTTGATGCCGTGCCCTCCATCCGGCGCAAATTGCAAATGCTTCACGACATCGGCCTGGGTTACTTGCGTTTGGGTCAACCCAGCACCACGCTTTCGGGCGGCGAAGCCCAGCGCATCAAACTTACGGCCGAATTGGCCAAACGCGACACCGGCCGCACGCTTTACATCCTGGACGAACCCACCACCGGACTGCATTTCGAAGACATCCGCTTGCTGTTGGACATTCTCAACCGGCTTATCGACCGCGGCAACACGGTGGTGGTCATCGAACACAATACCGACGTTATCAAACAAGCCGACTGGATTATCGACCTGGGTCCCGAAGGCGGAGCCGGCGGCGGACGGGTCATTTTCCAAGGCCCGCCCGAACAATTGATCCAACTTCCCGATAACCAAACGGCCCGTTACCTGCGCCGCGAAATGATATGATTTTTTTGGGCGCCCCGGCGCCTGCGTTCGTGGCGGTTTTACCGCACGGCGAACGCTTCGGGACGACAGCGCGCCCTCGCATCCGCCGGCACTCACGCGTTGCAGCAAGCATAAAATGTCAGATAAGTCGAAGTTATTTTTGTCGAGAACAAAGCTGGCAATCCGAAGGCATAGCCGTAGCTATGACGAGGGTTGTCTATGCCGTTATCGGCAAAAAGAACGAGACTTGGTGTGAATGTTTTATGCTTGCTGCAACGCCAGGCGCCGTCGGGCTGTCCGCTAATATTCAGCTTGGCGGCTCGCGGTTTTTGCGCGGGCGCGCGGCGCGCGCGCCCGCGCCCGCCCGTGCGTGGGGCTTCCTCCGGTCGCCTCGTATGTTTGCAGCATGAAAAATTTTATAATTTTGTTTACATCCGAAACAAAAGGGAAAGAAGGTAAGAACCCTGGTCGACTAGGTACGTTTAACGATACCGTGGC
>WGAP01000012.1 GCA_015494775.1 Flavobacteriales bacterium
CTGTCCCGCACATTGCGGAGCAATGTCGGGAGCCCGCGGCAGACCGCAGGGCTGACGCGGTGGCGGAGGGAAACAAGGCGCGGCCTTGACGCTGGCCCGTGGAAGCCGCAGGTTCCCGTAGCCGCCGAGGAAACCGAAGGGTTCCGAGGCCTGCGAAGGGAGACGCCGCCAGGTGGCTCCCGAACCTGTCCCGCACATTGCGAAGCAATGTCGGGAGCCGCGAAGGCAGACCGGAACGGGCTGCCGGAGCAGGCGAAGAAGACCGCAGCCGCCGAGCGTAGCGAGACGGCAAAGGGCTTCGTAGCCCCCAGAACAAGACAAGCGAAGCCGCAGGCGTAGCGCGCCGGCGCCCCGCAGGTTCCCCGGGCGTATCAAACCTAACAAACAACATCATATCCGATTTCCGGCAAGCGTCAATGCCGATTGCATAAAATTCCGTATTTTCGCTTTAAAACCCGAAAACTTATGCCACTGTATAAACTCAAACTGCCCCACATGGGTGAAGGCGTCATCGAAGCCACCCTCACCACATGGCTCAAAAACGTGGGCGACCGCATCGAAGAAGACGAAGCCGTATTCGAAGTGGCCACCGACAAGGTGGACTCCGAAGTGCCGTCCGAAGTGGCCGGCGTGCTCAAAGAAAAGCTGTTCAACGAAGGCGATGTGGTCAAAATCGGCGAACCCGTGGCCATCATCGAAACCGATGCCGAACTGCCCGAAGACGACGATGATTTGGCCCTGTTGGGTGTCAAACAAGCCGAAGAAAAAGCCGCCGAAAGCACCGAACCGGCGCCCCAAGCGGCTCCCAGCGAAGCGCCCGTTTCTCATGGCGAGCGCTTTTATTCGCCCCTGGTGCGTAACATCGCCCGCGTGGAGGGGATTACACAGGCGGAATTGGACTCGATTCCCGGAACGGGCCACAAAGGTCGTGTAACCAAAGATGACATTTTGGCCTATGTGGAACGTAAACGCCGCGGCGAAACGGCCGCCACGCCCGGCACTGCCCCGGCACCCGAACCGGCTTCCGCTTCGGCAGCACAAGCCGCCGTAACCGCCGCACCGACTAAGCCGGAACCTGCGCCGGCTCCTGCCGCACCCCAAGGCGAAAGCGCCGAGGACTATGTGCCGCAAAACAAAAAAATCATCATCGAACCGGGCGACGAAATCATCCGCATGGACCGGATGCGCAAACTCATTGCCCATCACATGGTGGAGTCCAAACACACTTCCCCCCACGTGCAATCGTTCGTAGAGGCCGATGTAACGACCCTGGTGCAATGGCGCAACCGCATCAAGGATGACTTTTTGCGTCGCGAAGGCGAAAAAATCACTTTTACCCCCGTGTTTATCTACTACTTGGCGCAAACCATCAAGGAATTTCCGATGATCAACGTGCAGGTGGACGGCGACAATATTATTCGCAAAAAACATATCAATATCGGTATGGCCGTGGCCCTTCCGTCGGGTAACCTTATCGTTCCCGTCATCAAAGATGCCGACCAATACAGTTTGACCGGTTTGGTCAAAAAGGTCAACGACCTGGCCCGCCGGGCCCGTGAAAACGCCCTGCAACCCGACGAAGTGGTGGGCGGCACGTATTCGATAACCAACATCGGCACCTTTGGCAACATTGCCGGCACGGCCATCATTCCGCAACCCCAAGTGGCCATTATGGCCGTGGGCGCTATCCGCAAAATGCCCGCGGTAATCGAAACGCCCGAGGGAGATTTTATCGGCATCCGCCACAAAATGATTCTGTCGCACAGCTACGACCACCGCGTAGTGGACGGTATGCTGGGCGGTTTGTTTGTCAAACGCTTTGCCGAACATCTGGAAAACTTCGACCCCAACACCATCATTTGATTTTATGACCGCAACCAACGAACCCAAACGCGTTTTGATCACGGGCGCATCGTCGGGTCTGGGCAAGGCCATGGCCTTTCATTTGCACGAAAAGGGCTACAAGGTTTACGGCACTTCGCGTAAACAACCCTTGGATTTTATCGATTGGCCTTTTACGGTGTTCCATTTGGATTTGGAAGAAACGGACGGGGCCATGGATTTGCGTGAGGATTTCCTGGCGGTGGAAGACCGTTTGGACGTGCTGATTAACAACGCCGGACGCGGAATGATAGGGCCGGTGGCCGAAATAGATGAATCTACCTATCAGGATTTGTTCCAAACCAATGTGTTCGGCCCCATGGAAGTGATACGTGCGTTTTTGCCGCAACTCATCGAATCCAAAGGAATGATTATCAACATCACTTCCATAGCCGGATTTATGGGTTTGCCCTATCGTGGTGCTTATTCGGCATCAAAAGCGGCCCTGATGATGCTCACCGAGGCCTTGCGGTTGGAATTGCACGGAACGGGCGTTAGGGTGGTGGATGTGGCACCGGGCGATTTTCGCACCGGCATCGCCGGCAACCGGTTTTATGTGGAAAATGATCCTAAGTCGCCGTTCTATGAAACCTATGAACGCATATTGAAGGAAATCGATAACGAAGTGGACAAAGGTTTCGACCCCGAAGTGATGGCACGCGTTATCGAAAAAATCATTCGGACGCCTAATCCCAAACCCCAATACCGGGTAGGCCCTTTTGTGCAACGGATTTTCCCTGCGCTCAAACAACTTGTTCCCTCACGGATGACCGAAAAAATCTTTCTGAAAAAATACGGATTAAAATAATTTGTTCAACTAAAACTTTGATTATGAAATTTTTTATTGATACCGCCAATTTGGACGAGATACGCCAAGCGCTGGATTTGGGCGTTTTGGACGGCGTAACCACCAATCCTTCGTTGATGGCCCGCGAGGGTATTGCCGGCAAAAATGCCATTTTGGGCCACTATGCACGCATTGCCGAAACGGTTCCCGGTGATGTGAGCGCCGAAGTCATTGCCACCGACCTGGACGGCATGCTGCGCGAAGCGCACGAATTGGCCGAAATTGCATCCAACATTGTGGTAAAAATCCCCATGATAGCCGACGGTTTGCGCGCTATCAAAAAACTTTCGGCCGAAGGCATCAAAACCAATTGCACGCTGGTATTTTCACCCGGACAAGCCCTGTTGGCCGCCAAGGCGGGCGCTACCTATGTGTCGCCCTTTATCGGCCGGTTGGACGACATCGCCACCGACGGCTTGCAGTTGATTGCCGACATCCGCTTGATTTACGACAATTACGGTTATCCGACGCAAATTCTGGCTGCCAGCATCCGGCACACCATGCACATTATTGAAAGTGCCCGCATCGGTGCCGACGTGGTAACCACGCCGTTAAAACCCTTGCTCAATCTGCTCCACCATCCGCTAACCGACCGCGGGTTGGAAAAATTCCTGGCGGATTATAAAAGGGTGAACGGGTAAAAAGAATTATAGGCCTTATTTTCGGGATAAAAATTAATTCGAATGTTTTTTAAGTGTTCGAAACTGTTTTTCTTTGATTTCCGAAATTCCCGATCCCCGCGCTTTTTTGTAATTTTAGATGTCAAAAAAACGATGTTATGACCCATTGGGAAATGCAAAACCTTGTTGCCGGCCGGCTTACCGATGCCCCGCAACGAGCCGGAATTCACGATAAATATTCGGGCGAGCTTATCGGCAGTATGCCATTGGCTACGGACGAGCAATGGGAAACGGCCATAGTTTCGGCCGTCAAGGCCTTCGAAAGTTATCGCCATTTTTCGGCCGAACGCCGTGCAGGAATATTGCAAGCGCTCTACGACGGTATTGCCGCCCGGCAGGATGAATTTGTCCGGCTTATTGTAGCCGAGGCGGGCAAGCCATTGGGTTATGCCCGTAGCGAAGTGCGTCGCGCCCTGGACAACTTGTCCACCGGCATCCGGGCAACCTTGGATTATGCCGGCCGCATGGTGCCCATGGATTACCTGAACGGCAAGGGCAAAACCGCTTATACCTTGCGTGTTCCTTACGGGCCTGTGCTGGGCATTTCGCCTTTTAATTTCCCGCTCAATTTGGCCTTGCACAAAATTATTCCGGCGGTGGCTACGGGCAGTCCGGTGCTCATCAAGCCCGCGCCGCAAACGCCCCTGACCATGGGTTTGGTGGCGCGTATTTTGGCGGATGCCGGAGTTCCCGCGGGATTGATTCAAATACTTTTCGGCACCAACGATCAAGCCGAACGAGCCGTACGCGACCGGCGTTTTGCCGTGCTTTCCTTTACCGGAAGCGACCGTGTGGGCTGGTATCTGAAACGTATTTCGCCCGCCCGTAAGGTTTTTTTGGAAATGGGAGGTAACGCCGCCGCCGTGGTGGACCATACGGCCGATATGGAACGGGCGGCCAAAAAACTGGCTTACGGAGCTTTTCTTTATGCCGGTCAAATTTGTATTTCGGTACAGCGAATTTATGTGATGCACAATGTTTTCGATGCCTTTGTCGAGCGCTTTCTGGCCGAAACCGAACGCTTGCAAACGGGCGACCCGTCGGACGAAAAGACCACGGCAGGCCCCATGATTTCCGCCGCCGAACTGAGCCGCATTGATCAATGGGTGAAAAACGCTGTTAATGAAGGTGCCCGGGTTTTGACCGGAGGAAAAATGCTGGATGCTTCGCATCATCTTTATGCGCCCACGGTACTCACCGGCACGCACCCGGGTATGGAAGTGTTGGACAACGAAGCATTTGCGCCCGTGGTCAATATCCTGCCGGTGGATGATATGGACGCAGCCATTACCGAGGTAAACCGTTCGCGCTACGGATTGCAAGCGGCCTTGTATTCAGATAGTTATGAAAATGTCCGGCAATTTATTCGGAAAGTGGAAGTGGGAGGTGTCATCATCAATGATATTCCCGGCTTTCGCATCGACGGTATGCCTTATGGTGGGGTCAAAGACAGCGGACTGGGTCGTGAAGGCGGCCGTTGGGCGCTGGACGAATATACCCAACCCAAATTGGTGGTGCTTTCCTGAAACGGTTAAATTTTAATTCAATTCAAAAATCGCCTGCCGGTGTTCCTTGTCCAAAATCTCCGATTGCTTGGTTTTTCCGCTTAACAAGTGCACCAAATTTTGCTGGCTGCGATATATTTCCGTTAGCCAATCATTATATACGTGCAATTGCCTTGCGCCCCGGGGCAGCGGATTACTTTCCATGACCAAAAGCAGTTGCTCGTTTTCGAAAGTATAACCCAAATATTTGTAATCCAATTCTTTGTCCTTAACTTCCAACCGGAAATGTTCGTGTACATAAGCATCCAAATATTTCCGTGCCTGCTCGTCGGGATTGTCCCAATTCATTTTATAGTCGTAATTTTTTTCCAAGGCCAAGGCCACATCGTCGGGGAAGGTATGTAACTCGATTTCCAAATGCCGGTTTTCGTTATTCAGATGCATCACCGTAACGCTTACGTAATATTTATGCATTACCGGATGCAATAAAGGCATCAAAACCCACCAAAGTCCTATGGCCAATCGAATCATTCATTTATATTTGTCGCATCAAAAATACAATAATCGTTCCATAATAAATATTGGTATGATTTTTGTTTGTTAATGATTGATAATAAATCAAATGAGAAAAATTATTCCTTATAGCATTGGCGCCCTGTTGTTTATGTTTTTGGTGGTGCGTTGTCAAAAAAAACATGATGTAGCGGAAGCTACCCCCGAATATATTATCGGCGAGTGGCAATTGGAACGTATCACGGTGGGCGGGGTGGATTATCCTGTCAATGATTGTATGAAACGTTCACGGATGTATTTTTCGTCTAATCGCGAAGCACGCGATAAGTATTACACCATTTACCAAACCACCGGTTTGTGCACCTTGCATTTGGAACATACGGGCCATTGGGAATACGATGACGGGAAATTTTACTTGGTTATCGAAACCGAAGGCAACACGACATTGAGCAATCCCCGCCGGACCGAAATTCATTTTACCGACACCGAACACGCCTACGTGGAGCAAACCTACAACGGTTATTTCGGTACTTTTTATTTCAAAAAACTCGATTCCGACGTCGATTGATTTTCGGCGGTTTTCCTTAACTTTGCACCGTAAAACATCGAAGGGGTGCTCCCTGACGGGGGCTGAGATCATACCCTTGGAACCTGGGCGGGTAATGCCGCCGAGGGATCGAGCCAGAGCCGTGTGATCACCCTTCGCAAAGTGTAAAACGATGCGAAGATTTTTTTTAGCCGTTATTTTATGGGGCCAAATCGTCTCGGCCCAAACCCTGACCCACAAACTCGGTGGAACCGTAACACAAAATAACCGCCCCGTGGCGGGTGCTAC
>WGAP01000013.1 GCA_015494775.1 Flavobacteriales bacterium
ACAGATAAAGCAAAACAAGGGATTTAGACGCTTTATTTTACGAGGATTGGACAAGGTGGAAACGGAATTTGGTCTGGTAGCCATTGCACACAACATACAAAAGCTATGGAAATGGTTGATAACAGTTAATATGGTGGGTAAATTATCCCCGGCCACCTAAAATCCGAGCATTTCCCCGACAAGCTATACCTAAAAATACGAACGAAAAAGGCATCAAAACCAAAATGGGCTTGATGCCTTGACCGGTTTTATGCATTCGGCAATCCAGAATGCTAACCCCCCAATCATTTTCTATCAATTGAAAGGATTTTTTTGGACGGCTCCCCGCCCGTACGTGGGGCTTCCTACCGGGCGCCTCCTCCGGGCGGAAAAGCATGCTCGCCGCCTGCGCCGCATAACCGCTTCCATCCCTGGCGCGGATTTAGTTTTGAGTTTTGAGTTGATTTTTATCGAAGCGACCGGCACACAGGCACCTGTTTGGGGTCGCTGAGTGATTTTTGCGTAGCAAAATTGTATCGAAGCGACCGGATAAACAAAATGCTCCGCCCGTTTATTTGCCCGGATGATAGCTTACCGCATTCACAAAGTCAAGCACCGTTTTTCCGGCCGGCACTTCAAGTCCGATAAAGGGTTTGTGCGCCACCAAAAAGGCGATAATGTCGGCCTGTTGCAGGGCGGTGGGAAGGTCTGCAAGCCGGAATTCCTCGTAGCTGTCGCCAGTCAGGTTGGGTTCCACGGCCACCACGTCCATTCCTTCGGCTTTGAGCATCCGCGCTACGGCCAGGGCCGGCGATTCGCGCAGGTCGTCGATGTCGGGCTTGAAGGCCAAGCCCAAGGCGGCAATCACCGGTTTGCGTCCGTGTTCCATTTCGAAGGTCAGGGCGGCGTTTTTGATTTTTTCCACCACCCAAAGCGTTTTGTAGTTGTTGATTTGGCGTGCGGTGCGGATAAGCCGGGCCTGCTCGGAATAGTCGTGGACGATAAACCAAGGGTCGATGGCTATGCAATGGCCGCCCACGCCCGTGCCGGGACGCAGGATATTGACCCGCGGATGTTTGTTGGCCAAATCAATCAGTTCCCACACATTGATGCCGGCGGCATCGCTGATGAGCGAAAGTTCGTTGGCAAAGGCGATTTGCACATCGCGCGAAGCGTTTTCGACCAATTTGACCATTTCGGCCGTGCGAGCGTTGGTGGGATACAGGTTGCCGCGCACAAAATGGCGGTAAAAATCGATGGCCTTGCGCGTGGAGACTTCGTCCAGTCCGCCTATGGCGCGGTCGTTGTGTTGGAGTTCGTAAAGGATACGCCCGGGCAGGACGCGTTCGGGGCAGTAGGCCATGGAGAAATCGCCGTTCAGGTCGGGACGGAGTTCCCGCAGCAATGCGGCCATTTTTTCGGTGGTGCCCACGGGCGATGTGGACTCGATGATGACCAAATTGCCTTTTTGGAGTTGCGGCGCCAGGTTGCGGACGGCGCTTTCCACGTAGGAAAGGTCGGGAATGTGTTCGTCGCCGCGGGTGGGTGTGGGCACGGCCACCACAAACACATCGGCGGACACGGGTTCCAAGGCGGCCCGTAGCATGCCGGCCTCGGTTACCTTTTTGACCAGCCCTTCCAGGTCGGGTTCCACGATGTGGATTTGGCCGCGGTTGACCGTTTCGACCACACGGGGGTTGACATCCACGCCGGTTACACGAAGCCCTTTGGAGGCCATCAGGGCGGAAGTGGGCAGGCCTATGTAGCCCAATCCCATAACAACGACATGTGGTTTAGTTGTATTCATAGGAGCAAATAATTGATGGAGTTTGTAAAGCAAAAATTGCGCCAGGGATAGGAGCGGTTATGCGGCGGCCGCACGCCGTAGGCCTGCCACAGCGGCGGGGCTGACAGCGGGAAGACCCTCCGCTGTGATTTGCAGGGCAAGAGCGGGCGGCTGCCGCATTTGAGCGGATAGCCCGACGGCCCCGCCTGAGGAACGGCAAGCGCGAGGGCGTTCCGTCGGCCGAAGCGCTTGACGATGCGCCGCCGGCGCGCTTCGCGCGCCGGCGGCGCTCCGAAGGCAGGGGCCGGGGCGCCCGAATAAAAATGACGTATATCGTGCATCAGCTCGAAATGTTGATGAAATAGTCGCGAATGCGCTGAGCCGCCCGGCCGTCGCCGTAGGGGTTGTGCGCGCGTTTCATCTGCAAGTAAAGGGGTCCGCCCGTCAGCAATTCGGCGCTGCGGGAAACGATTTTTTCCTCGTCGGTGCCCACCAGGAGCACGGTGCCCGCTTCCACGGCTTCGGGGCGTTCGGTGGTTTCGCGCATTACCAGGACGGGCTTGCCCAAGCTCGGCGCCTCCTCCTGAATGCCGCCGCTGTCGGTGATGATCAGGTAACTGCGGTTCATCAACCACACAAAGGCGGGATAGCCCAAGGGTTCGATGAGCCGTATGTTGGGAATGCCGCCCAGGAGTTCGAACACGGGCTTGCGCACGTTGGGGTTCAGGTGCACCGGATAGATGATTTGCGCCTCGGGATGTTGGCGTGCAATGCGCGCCAATGCACGGCAAATGCGTAGGAAGCCGTCGCCGAAATTCTCGCGCCGGTGGCCCGTAACCAGGATGATTTTGGCCGCGGGGTCGATGACGTCGTTTTGCAGGAAACGGATTTCGTCGTCGGTATAATCACGGAGTTTTTCCGTGGCCCAAAGCAGACTGTCGATAACGGTGTTACCGGTAATGCGAATGGCCGCGTCGGGCACCTTTTCGTCCAGCAGGTTTTGGCGGGCGCGTTCGGTGGGCGCAAAATGGATGTCGGTAAGCCGGCCGGTGAGTTGGCGGTTGATTTCCTCGGGGAAAGGCGCCCATTTGTCGTAGGTGCGCAGGCCGGCTTCCACGTGGCCCACCTTGATTTGTTTGTAGAAGGCGGCCAAGGCGCTGACAAAGGTGGTGGTGGTATCGCCGTGTACCAGGATATAGTCGGGCCCGTAGTCGTCCAGCACGCTTTGCAGTTGTTCCAGGATGCGTGCCGTGAGCCCATGCAAGCTTTGGCCCGGACGCATAATGTTCAGGTCGTAGCGTGGCCGGATTTCGAAGAAATCCAGCACTTGGTCGAGCATTTCGCGGTGCTGGGCGGTAACACAGACTTCGGATTCGATTTGCGGGCCGGCCGAAGCCAAGGCACGCACCACGGGGGCCATTTTGATGGCTTCGGGGCGCGTGCCGAATATGCTAAGGATTTTCATTTAAGACAAATCAGATCCGTTGTTTTTCCATTTTGACGTCGAAGGCCTCTATGACGTCGCCCTCGCGGATGTCGTTGAAGTTTTTCACGGTCAAACCGCATTCGTAACCTTTGCTCACTTCCTTCACATCATCCTTGAAGCGTTTGAGCGAACTCAGTTCGCCGGTGTGGATCACGATGCCGTCGCGGATAACGCGCACGTGGGATTTGTTGTGGATTTTGCCCGAAGTAACCATACATCCGGCTACGGTTCCCACGCGCGACACCTTGAAGGTTTGACGCACTTCGGCCGTTCCGGTAACCTCTTCGCGTTCCACGGGCGAAAGCATATTTTCCAAGGCGGCTTTCACATCGTCGATAACTTCGTAGATGATGGAGTAGGTCTTGATTTGGACGCCTTCTTCCTGTGCCAGCCGTGCCGCCTGGCCCGAAGGGCGCACGTTGAAGCCGATAATCACGGCATCGGAAGCGGCAGCCAGGTTGACGTCGGTTTCGGTGATTTGGCCCACGCCTTTGTGAATAATCCGCACTTCGACCTTTTCGTTCGACAGTTTGACCAAAGCATCGGACAGGGCTTCCACCGAACCGTCCACGTCGCCTTTGATAATCAGGTTGAGTTCCTTGAATTCGCCCATTTGCAAGCGGCGGCCGATTTCGTCCAGCGTAATATGGCGTTGGGCGCGCAGTTGTTGTTCGCGGTAAATTTGGTCGCGGCGTTGGGCGATTTTTTTGGCTTCGCGCTCGTCGGCATAGACCTTGAATTTGTCGCCGGCGCGGGGTGCACCGTCCAGTCCGATGATTTGCACGGGCATCGACGGCCCGGCTTCTTTGACGCGCTTGCCGCGTTCGTCATACATGGCGCGTACCTTTCCGTGGGTTCGTCCGGCTACCATATAGTCGCCCACGTGCAGGGTTCCGTTTTGCACCAACAGGTTGGCCGTGTAGCCCTTGCCTTTTTCGAGCGATGCTTCGAGCACGGTTCCCGAAGCGAGCCGTTTGGGGTTGGCTTTGAGTTCCATAACTTCGGCCCGCAGCAGGATTTCTTCGAGCAGATTATCCACGCCCAGGCCGGTTTTGGCCGAAATGTCGGCCGACTGGTATTCACCGCCCCAATCCTCGACCAGCAGGTTCATTTGCGCCAATTGGTTTTTGATTTTTTCGGGGTCGGCATCGGGTTTATCCACTTTGTTGATGGCAAAGATGATGGGCACGCCTGCGGCTTTGGCGTGGTTGATGGCTTCTTTGGTTTGGGGCATAATGCCGTCGTCGGCGGCAATGATGATAATGGCAATGTCGGTTACTTGTGTTCCGCGGGCCCGCATGGCCGTAAAGGCCTCGTGCCCGGGCGTATCCAGGAAGGTGATTTTTTTGCCGTCGGAGAGCGTAACATTGTATGCACCGATATGTTGGGTGATACCCCCGGCTTCGCCGGCCACCACATTGGCTTTGCGAATATAGTCGAGCAAGGATGTTTTTCCGTGGTCCACGTGTCCCATGATGGTAACCACCGGCGGACGTTCTTCCAGGTCGTCGGGGTTGTCGGTTTCTTCGGTTTCTTCTTCTTCCACTTCTTCCACATCGGCAAAATCGACTTCAAAACCGAACTCGCTTGCCAGGAGTTCGATGGTTTCTTTGTCCAAACGCTGGTTAACCGTAACCACCATACCCAGTTCTTCGAAGGCCTTGGCAATGATTTCGGTGGGATCCACATCCATCAAGCCGGCCAATTCGCTTACGGTGGCAAATTCCGCTACGCGCAGCGTGCTTTCGAGCCGTTGTTCTTCTTCCAATTGTTTGGCCAGTTTGGCACGCCGGCGTTCGCGTTTTTCGCGCTTGGCTTTTTTCTTGGTGCCTTCGCGGGCTTGAAGCCGCTCCCAACGCTCTTGCAATTGTTTGCGTATAAGTTCATCTTTTTCTTCTTCGGTTTGCGGCTTGGCCTTGGTTTTGGGTTCGCTGCCGGACGTAGTGGAACGAAGCACGCGTTTTTTACGTTTCTTTTTCTTGGGTTTGGGGGCCGTAGTCTTGGGCCGTGTTTCACTGTCCACCTTGGACAAATCGATTTTTTCGCCCGTAAAATTGAGGGAGGGCGTTTCGGGAATTTTGGTTTCGATATGTTCGGTTTCGGTGGTTTCGGCTGCCGGTTCGGCCGGTTTTTCTTCGGGCTGTTCCGGCGCTTCGGGTGTTTCGGCTTTGACTTCGGTTTCGGCTTCGGAAACGGATTGCGCGGTTTCGTCTTCCGGGGCGGGTTTTTCGGCCTGTGTTTTTTCTTTTTTGGCCTTTCGTTTTTTGGCGGTTTTTTTCTTTGTTTCCTCCAAGTCGATTTTTCCCACCACTTTTAGTTGTGGCTGTTCAACCGGTTCGGGTTCGGCCGGTTTTTCCGCGGGTTTTTCTTCGACAACATCCTGTTGGGGTTCGGGCGTTTGCTCCGCAGTGGCAACCGGTTGTTCGGGTTCGGGAGCAGGTTCGGCCGGAGCGCTTTCGGCCGGTTCGCTCAGTTTGGCCCGCAGACTGCCGTCGGTGTCGAACTTATTCAAAATAAGCTCCAACATTTCCCCCTCCACTTTGGTGGTGGGTTTAATCTTGTCGAAGCCCTGTTCCTTCAAGAAATCGGCAAGGGTATGGAGCCCCAGGTTGAGCTCCTTCATAAAAAATCGTATGCTTTGTTTTTTTGCCATTGGGTCGTTCCTTAGTTTGGACTTTATAATTTTTTCAAAGATAAGTGATATTCGGTTACTTCAATTCAAGGGTTTAATCGTAGAGTTCTTCGCGCAAAATATCCATTACTTCGCGCACGGTTTCTTCTTCCAAACCGGTTCGGCGAACCAAGTAATCCACATCGTGTTCCAAAACGCTTTTGGCATAATCCAAACCGATTTTGCGGAAGGCCTCGATAATGGAAGGAGCGATTTCGTTTTCGAATTCGGTCAGTTCGATGTCCTCCTCGGCGTTTTCTTCGTAGCGTTTGATGTTCAATTGACGCTCGGTAATCATGGAAGCCAGGGCCACGTTGACGCCTTTTTTGCCGATGGCCTTGGACACATCGTCGGGTTTGACATAAATGTCGGCCTCGGGTTCACCCTTGTCGTTGGTGAACAGATACAGTTTGACCACCTTGGCGGGCGAAATGGCACGTTTGATAAAAAGTTCCTCGTTGTCGGTGTAGTTAATCACGTCGATGTTTTCGTTGTTCAGTTCGCGGACAATGCCGTGGATGCGCGAGCCCTTGATGCCCACACAGGCGCCCACAGGGTCGATGCGGTCGTCGTAGGTGGAAACGGCCACCTTGGCTTTGGTGCCCGGAATGCGGGCCACTTTGTTTATGGTGATCAAACCTTCCTCGATTTCGGGAATTTCCTGTTCGAACAATTTTTTCAAGAAAGCGTTATCGGTACGTGAAAGGATCACCACCGGTTTGTTTTTAACGGTTTCCACTTTTTTGATGATGCCTTTGACCCTGTCGTCTTTACGGAAGTTATCGCCGGGGATTTTTTCGTCTTTGGGCAACACCAATTCATGGCCTTCGTCATCGATCAGGTAAACGGCATCACGGCGCACGTGATTGACCTCGGCGGTGTAGATTTCACCAATGCGGTCTTTGAAAAAGTCCAATACCTGCTTGTTTTCGTATTCGTTAAGTTTGGTATCGAAAAGCTGTTTGAGCCGCGATACATAACGGCGCCCCAGATCTTCGATTTTCACTTCTTTGGAAATTTCGTCGCCCACTTCGGCATCGGGGTCGATTTGGCGGGCGTCGGAAAGCCGGATTTGGCGGTTGGGATTAAAATCCTCCGCATCATCTTCCACCACTTCGTAGTAAACCCACATTTCGATGTCGCCGTTGTCGGG
>WGAP01000014.1 GCA_015494775.1 Flavobacteriales bacterium
TTTGAAATGACGGTGTATCATAGCGTAACCGGCGAGGAAAAACATATAACCGGCGGGCATTTTAATATCAATTTGGATAAATTGCATGAATACGGTGTAATTCAATAGGAACGGAGATCCCGTTATATACCCCGCCCGGCTGTGGCCGGGTGGGATTTTTAACACGATAAAACATCCTGTAATTTGGAATAATTTTTGCTGCAATTTCATAAAAATGTACAATAATGAAAACAATAAAAATTTTATTGGCCATTTTTGCATTGTCCCTTACATTAAATTCCTGTAAGGACAAACTAAACCAAAACATAGGTGATGACGGCCTGCCCCATGGTGAAAATACTTTATATTATTATGTGGACGGGCAATTGGTTATTCCGGAGACTAAGCATTCGGGAATATATACATTACATGCCATAGCATATGGTAGATGTTCCGACTCTGCACGACATATTATTCTACATGATAGTAATCATTTGTGGTTTCGAATATATGACGAGCACATTGTCGAAGGATCACATCCATTTAGCCAGGCCACATATGATTATTGTAGGGCTCCCATTGGAACGTTTGCTTTTATAGGAATTAAACAAACAGATCCTGATGGTGTTGTAAGAACCTATCGTTGGTACACGCACCCCGGCTCAGGATATATCCGCTTTGATTATGTGTCGCCGGACAAGCGAAAGTTTAAGGGTACTTTTGAAATGACGGTGTATCATAGCGTAACCGGCGAGGAAAAACATATAACCGACGGGCATTTCAATATCAATTTAAATACTTTACCCAAAGATTAATAATAATATTCATTATTCCCACCCGGAAACATTGGCCGGGTGGGATTTTTAACACGATAAAACATCCTGTAATTTGGAATAATTTTTGCTGCAATTTCATGAAAATGTACAATAATGAAAACAATAAAAATTTTATTGGCCATTTTTGCATTGTCCCTTACATTAAATTCCTGTAAGGACAAACTAAACCAAAACATAGGTGATGACGGCCTGCCCCATGGTGAAAATACCATGTATTATTATGTGGATGGGAAATTAGTAATTCCTAAAACTCGATATGCCGGTGAACATATCAAATATGCTATTGGTTATAGATATTGTGTTTCGATTAGTCCACATGCCGGTTGGTTGATTTTAGTGGATTCAAATAAGTTAAGGATTATGATATCTGATATAAGTGAAGGGCGTCATGAATTTCATCAAGCCCATTACGATTTATGCAATATCCCTGATGGCACCTGCGCATTCTTGGATGTTAAACAAACCGACCCGGACGGTGTAGTAAGAACCTATCCCTGGTACACCCGTCCCGGCTCGGGCTATATCCGGTTTACTTATGTGTCGCCGGACAAGCGGAAGTTTAAGGGCACTTTTGAAATGACGGTGTATCATAGCGTAACCGGCGAGGAAAAACATATAACTGGCGGGCATTTTAATATCAATTTGGATAAATTGCATGAATACGGTGTAATTCAATAGGAACGGAGATCCCGTTATATACCCCGCCCGGCTGTGGCCGGGTGGGGGTTTATATGTTTGTACAAACTATTGTTTCATTGTCAAACGCCACCCGCCTTCGTTCCGGCTAATGCGATGTTCCGCGCCCAAAATCAAGGGATAATTTTCGGGTACATGTCCGGCGGGGAAGTTGAAAAAGACGGGATAATTGCGTCCGGCAGTCAATTGGCGAACAATTTGCTTGACGGTGAAGGGAAAAGGCGGGTCATCGTGCCGGATGTCGGTAAATTTCCCGACAAGCAAACCGGCCAAATTTTTCAATGCACCGGCCGAATCCAGCATGCGAAACAGCCGGTCAACGGCATAAAGGTGTTCGCCTACATCTTCCAGGAAAAGGATTTTTCCGTCAAAATCAAATCCGCTTCCGCACATGGATGCCAAAGTGGCCAAATTGCCGCCGGTGAGTATGCCTTGGATTTCGCGGCTATGCAGGTTCATGCTGTCGTGCGGAAATTCCACAGGCGGTTTTTTGCCGAAAAGCAAATCAAAAAAATGGTTACGAACCCGCGACGGTTGTTCGTCGTTCAGGTTTACGGGCATCCAAGCGTGAAGGGATTGAAATCCTATCCGGTGGAGCAAAGTATGGAAAACCGTTATATCCGAAAAACCGGCCAACCATTTGGGATTTTTTTTAAAGCCCGTCCAGTCCAAGCGTCCGGCGATGCGAATGCTTCCGTAGCCGCCGCGCAAGGCCCAAATCATCCGGCATTGCGGATCATCCAAGGCGATTTGCAGGGCTTGGAGACGCTCTTCGTCGGTGCCGGCCAAACTTCCCAAGTTTTCGTAGGCCTGCGGGGCAACATGCGGCTGCAATCCGTAGCTATTGAGCAGGGCTACGGCCCGGTCGATAACGGCCGGGTCGTGCAAAGCACCGGCCGGGGCCACAAGGCATACCTTGTCGCCCCGGCGAAGGAAAGGCGGTGCTACGAACTTGCGGTTTTTCATTGTTTTTTGTGCCGTATGCTGGCTTGTGCGGCCGCGAGCCGAGCGATGGGCACGCGGAAAGGCGAACAACTCACATAGTGCAACCCCACGCGGTCGAAGAAATCGATGGATGTGGGTTCGCCACCGTGTTCACCGCAAATACCCAGCGAAATGTCCGGTCGTGTTTGCTTACCTTTGCGCACGGCCGTTTCCACCAATTGACCGACGCCGTTTTGGTCCAATTTTTCGAACGGGTCGGATTTGAGCAGTCCTTTTTCCTTGTAGATTTTGAGGAATTTACCCGCATCGTCGCGCGAAAATCCGAAGGTCATTTGCGTGAGGTCGTTGGTGCCGAAGGAGAAGAATTCGGCGGGTTCGGCAATTTCGTCGGCCGTAACGGCGGCCCGCGGAATTTCGATCATGGTGCCGATTTTGTAATCGATTTCCACGCCGTATTCGTCGAACACTTTGCGGGCCGTGGCTTCGATGATACGGCGTTGCATTTCCATTTCGGACTTCATGCTTACCAGCGGCACCATAATTTCGGGCCGTGCGTCAATGCCGCGTTTGCGCAGGTTGAGGGCGGCTTCGAGGATGGCGCGGGTTTGCATTTCGGTAATTTCGGGATAGGTATTGCCCAGGCGGCAACCGCGATGGCCCAGCATGGGGTTGAATTCGGAAAGTTCTTCCACCTTGCGCTTGATTTCGTCGATGCTTACGCCCATGGCTTCGGCCATTTCGCGTTGGCCTTCTTCGTCGTGCGGAACAAATTCGTGCAGCGGCGGGTCGAGCAGTCGCACCGTTACCGGATAGCCCTGCATGGCTTCGAAAATACCTTCGAAGTCGGCCCGTTGCATAGGTAGGAGTTTATCCAGGGCTTTGCGGCGACCGGCTTCGTCTTCGGCCAGGATCATTTCGCGCATGGCAATGATTTTGTCGCCTTCGAAAAACATGTGTTCGGTACGGCAGAGGCCGATACCTTTGGCGCCGAATTTGCGGGCCACCGAAGCATCGTGCGGTGTGTCGGCATTGGTGCGTACATACATGCGGGCATGTTTATCGGCCAGGTCCATCAGCCGGGCAAAGGCGGCATCCAATTCGGCATCCACCGTTTCGATTTTACCTTCGAACACTTCGCCCGTGGAACCGTTGAGCGAAATCCAATCGCCTTCTTTAAGTTCGATGTCTCCCACTTTGATGGTGCGTGTTTTGTAGTCGATGTCCAGTTCGCCGGCACCGGCCACGCAGGTTTTGCCCATACCGCGGGCCACCACGGCGGCGTGGGAGGTCATTCCGCCGCGGGCGGTCAGGATGCCGTTGGCTGCATGCATGCCGGCCAGGTCTTCGGGCGAAGTTTCGATGCGTACCAAAATAACATCTTCGCCTTGGGCCGCCAGTTTTTCGGCTTCATCGGCAAAGAACACGATTTTGCCCGTGGCGGCGCCCGGCGAAGCCGGCAAGCCCTTGGTAATGACGCGGGCCCGGCTCATTTTGTCGCGGTTGAACACCGGATGCAGGAGTTCGTTCAGTTTTTCGGGGTCCACGCGCATCAGGGCTTCTTCTTCGGTAATCAGGCCTTCGTCCAACATGTCCATGGCGATTTTGACCATGGCCAAGCCGGTTCGTTTGCCGTTGCGCGTTTGCAGGAGCCATAATTTACCTTCCTGAATGGTAAATTCCATATCCTGCATATCGCGGTAGTGTTGTTCCAAGCGGTGTTGGATGTCGTACAGTTGCTTGTAAATGTCGGGCATGGTTTCTTCGAGCGAAGGATATTTGGCTTTGCGTTCCTCTTCGCTGATGCCTTGCATGCGGGCCCAGCGGCGTGACCCTTCGAGGGTGATTTGCTGCGGCGTGCGTACGCCGGCCACCACATCTTCGCCTTGGGCATTGATCAGGTATTCGCCGTTAAAGATTTTTTCGCCCGTGGCCGCATCGCGCGTGAATGCCACGCCGGTGGCCGAGTGGTTGCCCATATTGCCGAACACCATGGCTTGCACATTGACGGCGGTACCCCAGTCGTGCGGGATGCCGTTGAGTTCGCGATAGGTAATGGCGCGTTCGTTGTTCCAACTGCGGAACACGGCCAAGATGGCTTCCCAGAGTTGTTCCCAAGGGTCATCGGGAAAATCTTTGCCCGTTTGTTCCTTGATGGCTTGCTTGAAGGCCTTGACCAGGTATTTGAGGTCGTCGGTGGTCATGTCGGTGTCGGAGGTGTAGCCCTTTTCTTCTTTGAGCCGGTCCATAATGGCTTCGAAAGGGTCGATGTCTTCCTTGGATTCGGGTTTCATGCCCAGCACCACATCGCCGAACATTTGTACGAAGCGCCGGTAGGAATCCCAGGCGAAACGTTCGTTGCCCGTTTTGCGGGCCAGGCCTTCGACGGTCCGGTCGTTCAATCCCAAATTGAGCACCGTATCCATCATACCCGGCATGGACACGCGCGCGCCGGAGCGGACCGACAAAAGCAGCGGATTTTCGGGGTCGCCGAAACGGGCGCCCATGTCTTGCTCAACCATGCGGATGGCTTCTTCCACTTCGGGGCGAAGCAACCGGATGATTTTATCGCGACCTAATTTTTCGTATTCGGTACTTACTTCGGTGGTGATGGTAAAACCCGGCGGTACGGGAACGCCGATGCGGCGCATTTCGGCCAGGTTGGCCCCTTTTCCACCCAAAAGATTTCGCATGCCGGCGTTACCGTCCACGCGTTGCGAAGTAAAAACATAAACTCGTTTTTCCTTACTCATGACAACAATATTTTTTATCCCGTGTAAATTATGACATTATTTTGACGAAAAACTGAAAAATATCAGTTTCGCATATTTCCTTCGGAGCGGCGGTGGTATAAGGGAAAGATGTGGATTTTCGGGGCGCCCCGGCGGACGCGTTCGGGGCCCCGCCGGCGCGCTGCCGCGCACCGCGGCGGGGCCACGGGTTCCGCTTCGGGACGGAGGAGCGCCCTCGTGGAACCCCGTTTCCTCACGGCGTTGCAGCAAGCATAAAATGTCGGATAAGTCGAAGTTATTTTTGTCGAGAACAAAGCTGGCAATCCGAAGGCATAGCCGTAGCTATGACGAGGGTTGTCAATGCCGTTATCGGCAAAAAGAACGAGACTTGGTGTGAAGGTTTTATGCTTGCTGCAACGCCAGGCGCCGCCGTCGGGCTGTCCGCTAAAATGCGCAGGCGGCCCGCTCTTGCCCTGCGAGCGTGGCGGACGTGGCTTCCGCCGGTCGCCCCGCCGCCACGGCAGGCCTGCGGCGCGCCGCCCACGCATAACCGCTTCCATCCCTGGCGCGGATTTAGTTATGAGTTTTGAGTTCTTAGTTTTGAGTTGCTTTTTATCGAAGCGACCGTGTTGATGGCCGGTGCCTTCGATACACTGCGCCTTCGGCGCAGCACTCAGGCACCTGTTTTGGCAGTCGCTGAGTGATTTTTGCGTAGCAAAAATTGTATCGAAGCGACCGAATTGAACGGCCGGGGCTTCGATACACTGCTCACTGCGTTTGCAGCACTCAGCCGCCGGCCTTCGGTGCATTCTGCCTTAGTTGGGATATCGGGCGCTATGGTTGTTCCGCTATTGTAAACATGGTAGGCGGGTTGTAATGCCATTCAGTTGTTCCGTTCCGCCCATAGAGATGCGATGCATCGCGTCTCTACATCAACAAACATTGTGGGCGATTTATTTTTTTGCCCGTAGAGATGCCCAATTTGGGCGTCTCTATAAATGGTTTAAATATCCGAATATCAACAAAATAAATAAAAAGGCGAAACCGCCTTGCGGGTTCGCCGGTCGCCGAGGAAACCGCAGGGTTCCGAGGCCTGCGAGGAGACCGACAGGGCTCCGAAGCACGCGAAGGCAGACGCCGCCCGTAGCAAAGGCGAAGGGCGGCCGGCTGCCTGAGCCGCGAAGCGAGACCGAAGGGCTCGCGAAGCCGCGAAACAAGACAAGCGCCGCCGCTTGCAAGGCGCGCCGGCTTGTGGAGCCGCGCAGGGAGACAAGGGGGCGCCGGCCCGCGCGACAGCGCGGAGCCGGCGGCGCAAAAAACGGCGGTTTGTTCGGCTAAGGCGTGGATTACGGTAAATCCCGCATCAAAACATTTGCCGCTATAATTTTTGCGCCGCCGGCCGCGGAGCTTTGCTCCGCGCCGGCGCCCCCGACGGCTCCCGGAGCACACAAAAAACATCCGCTCCCTGCAAAGGAACGGATGCTAAATTTATGGATCAGGTCAACGCATCAACCGCATTTGCTGTATCCGCAACTTTTGCAGGTGAGGCATCCCTCCTCGTAAACCAGGCCTTCGGGGTCGCCGCATTGCGGACATTTTTTGTCCTTGGGCACCGTGCCGTCGGGAATGTAGCGTTTGAGCGCGCGGGCCACACCGTTTTTCCAGGTGTTGATAAAATCGTCTTTCAGGTTGAGCCCTTCCACCAGTTTGACCACTTCGGGGATGGGCATGCCGTGGCGCATCACGCCCGAAATGAGCTTGGCGTAATTCCAAAACTCGGGGTTGAACGAACGCGATAGACCCTCGATGGTGATTTTGTAGCCGTGCTTGTCAATAAATTGGAAATCGTAGCGCGATTTGCCGTTTTCGTCGCGGTTTTTGATGACCCATCCTTTTTCCACATAATCGGGCAGGTGGAAAACATCTTCCATTTTCCCTGTAAAAATTTCATAGGGTTTGTTGTCGATAAGCCCCACCACGGCCAACCATTCTTCGCTTTGGTTGTAGAAGCGGATAACGTCGGCTTCGAGCACTTTGGGGCGGTGTTTGGGAAACAGGTTGATGGAAATGTTTTGGGTTTGGATGCCGGGTTCTTCGGGCGAAGCGTTTTGGTCTTTATCTTTTTTCTTGTCTTTGTCGTCCGAAACCAGGATGCCCATACGCGAACCGTCGCGGTAAACGGTGATGCCTTTCAAACCTTTTTTCCAGGCCTCGATGTAAATATCGCTGACCAAGTCCACCGATACATCCGAAGGCAGGTTGATGGTGGAACTGATGGAATGAGTAACATATTTTTGGACCACCGCTTGCATTTCCACCCGTTTTTGCCAGTCGATTTCGGGGGCGGTGGAGCCGTGGTAAGGCGATTCTTCGATATTTTGCTTGCCGGTGATTTTCATCCAGTCTTTGAGCCGCGGGTGATACACGGTAAATTCTTCGAAAGCATCGCCCATGTCGTCCACAAAATCCACCTTGGCATCCGGGTCGTTGGGATTAACCTTGCGGCGGCGTTTGTAGGAAAGCATAAACACCGGTTCGATGCCCGAGGAGGTTTGGGCCAGGATGCTCAAACTGCCGGTGGGAGCCACGGTGCTAATGGAAATGTTGCGGCGTCCGTAGCGCATCATGCGTTCGTAGAGGGCGGGGAATTCCTTTTGCAGCATTTGGACGAATTCGGACGTGTTTTCGATTTCGGGGTCGAAATCTTGAAACTTGCCGCGTTCGATGGCCATATCGATGCTGCTGTCGAACTCGGCTTGCAATTTGGTGCGCATAATGGATTCTACCAATTGCAGGGCTTCGTCCGAGTCGAATTTGGCACCCAAGGCGGCCACGGTATCGGCCAGGGCCGTAAAGCCGAGTCCGGTGCGGCGTCCGCGCTTACCGTTTTCGTAGAGCATTTCCCAGGTTTCGCGTTCCACACGCTTGATTTTTTCGGGCTCGGGGTCGGCATCGATTTTGGCCAAAATGCGTTCGATGCTTTCCAATTCCAAGTCCACCAAATCGTCCATCAGCCGTTGGGTTTCGTAAACCGTTTCATAGAATTTTTGGTGGTCGAATTCGGCCCGGTCCGTAAAGGGATTTTTGACAAAGTTGTAAAGATTCATGGCAATCAAACGGCAGGAATCACCGCCTTGCATGGCAATTTCGCTACACGGGTTGGTACTTTCGTTTTCAAAACCCGGATAAACGCTCGACGTGGAATATTTGTGTTGCCGGTCCCAGAAAATCAATCCGGGCTCGGCCGTATTGTGGGCCGATTTAACAATCAGATGCCATAGTTCCTTGGCGTCCACTTCTTTGGTCAGGCGCGGTTTGTCGGCATCGATGGGCCAGCGGTGGGTGTATTTGGTTCCGTTGACCACGGCATGCATAAATTCGTCGGACAAACGCACTGAAATATTGGCGCCGGTTACCTTGGTCAAATCCTGTTTGACGGTTACGAAATCCTCGATATCGGGATGGGCAATATCCATGGTAAGCATCAAGGCGCCGCGGCGTCCGTTCTGAGCCACTTCGCGCGTGGTGAACGAAAAACGGTGCATAAACGAAACGGCGCCGGTGGTGGTTCGGGCGGCGTTGCGCACTTTCAGGTTTTTGGGACGCAGTTTGGAAAGGTCGAAACCCACACCGCAACGGCGTTTGAACAATTGAGCGGCCTGTTGGTCGGTGTACATAATGCCACCGTATGAATCATACGGTGCGGGCACCACCACGCAATTGGACAAGGACGCAATTACTTCGTAATTGCCAAGCCCGTACATAATACTTCCCTGCGGGATAACATATTTGAATCGGTCGAAGAAGGAAAATATTCTTTCCTCGGTCAAGGGTTGGCGCCGGCGTCCGTAGTCCGACAGTCCTTCCGAATCTCGGGTTTCAGTTCGGTAGGTTTGTTCCATTCGGGCAAATTCCCGGGCCATCCTCCGGTGCATATCGGTCGGCGTCAATTCCAGATAACGATTGTCGGCATCTTTGAGGGCATATTTGGATACCCAAATACCGGCGGCCAATTCATCGCCGTCAAAATAATCCAATGTGGCCTTATAAACTTCATCATAGGTGTAGGTCGTGCGTTCTTTTACGGTTTTTTCCATAAGCCCGATAATTTAAATCGTTAATAACAAGTCGTGTAGAAACCGCAGGAAATTTTCCAAACGGGACAATAAAGATAAGACGAATTTCCTTGGATAAGCGTTAAAAAGTCAGCCCGATTTTTGACAATTTGTGTTTAAAAACCGGTTTACATAAATAAATTTTGAAGCAACCGGCATTGCCTTAATTTTTTGGCACGGAAGCGTGTTGTATATAACCGGAATTTTTCCTATTACCTTATATTATATTCCCGGGACATTTTCTGTTATTCATTAAAAAAATACGGGCGAACCGTAGTCCGCCCGTAAAATCGGTATCCGATAGTCGAAGCATTAGGAGTGTCCGAATGCCACGATACGCAGGATTTTGATGTTAAGTACCAGCCATCGCCATGCTTGCCAAATAACACATCGGCGGAAGAAGCGAACGGCTTTGCCGGGAACCGCGGCATAGGAAAAATCCGTATAACCACGGGTAACGCGTCGTAGGTGTTTTTTATATTCCATAATCTTTGATTTTTTCGGTTTGATGAATTATTCGGGAAGTAACCACCAGAAAGGATATCCTTTGGCTTTGTGGAGGAACATGTAGTGCATGAACCATTTGAGCCAGTGTCCGGCCAAACCGGGTTCGCCGATTGTATAACGAAGCGAACGGCCGAATTCGGGATATTTGTCCCAATCCTGAACGATGGGATAAACGGTCATGGTAGCGGCCATACCGTTGGTCATGCCGTAACCGGCCGACACGATACAGGCGGCCCCCATTTTGGCCATGGAAGCTTTGTGGCGCAGTTTGTTCAATTTGGCCTTGCCTTTAATCACTTCGTAGATGTTTTGTGCCGTTACCTTACCCATTACACCCGAGGGCATACCCGTTCGCGGCGGAGCGGGAACAATGGTGGTACCGTTGGGCGATGTGAAGGGCTTGGAAATGGTGTGCGGAGGCGCAAACGCAATACCCGGCGCAAAGATGTTGGGATACGAAGGGTTTTGCAGGGTTTCGGGCCAATCGCTGGCTTTCCACTCTTCGTAAGGTTTTTTGGTGTAATCGGCATCCACCACCATAAAGCCGTTGGGCTTGAAGAGTTTTTCGGTGATGTCGCCGCCGTTTTTGTCGTAGGCCTTCATGCCCGGGCCCGAAAAGGCGGGAATAAGCATGGCAAAGTCATAGGGAAGTTCCTTGAATTCGCCCGAAAGGGTTTCGTAGTGAATTTTGCCTTTTTCCACCTTTTTTACGCCGGCACGTTTGATCCAATAAATTTCGCGTTCGGCCAAAAAGGATTCGGCGAAAATTTTGGTGGGAACAATATATCCGTTACGTTTGATATAAGCTCCCGCCATGGCAAAATCACCCACTTCATATTCGTTGGTGATGTAAGTGATATTGGCCAAATCACTCAATCCGCGGCGGTCGATTTCGTGATATACGTTCAAAATGTATTCGAACGCCGCACCCTGACATGTGGCACCCGGATGGCCGATACCCACAACGATGTTTTGTGGTTCGCCGGCTTCCAGTTTTTTGATCACCTTTTGAAGCTCGGACCAGGCATGCGATGCGTGTTCGAAATTACAAACCGAAACGGTGGTTCCGTTCTGAGGCCCTAAACCTTCGGTTTTGTCAAAACGCAATTGCGGCCCCGTGGCATTGACCAGGAAGTCGTAATCCACGGTTTCGGTTTGGCCTTCCTTGCCTTGACCCACATATTCGATGGTAACATACGGCTTGTCCGAACCGTCCCCCCCTTCGGGATGAATGGATACGGCTTTGGCCTGTTTGAAATCGATACCCCACTTCTTGTATTTGGGTTCCAATTCGAACCGGACTTGCTCCGGCTTCATGCGTCCAACTCCCACCCAAATGTTCGAAGGCGTGAATTGGTAATACTTGGCAGGCGAAACCACCACCACTTGGTGGGATTTGTTGAGCCATTTCCGCAAATATGCGGCCGTGGTGTGTCCGGCAATACCGGATCCTAATACTACTACTTTTGCCATTGTTGTGTATGAATTATGTAATTTTTCGACACAAATGTAACAAAAAAATGATATTGGTCAAAATTTGAGTTTATATACTGCAATTTATCATATATCTTGTTATTTTCATAATTAAAAAACGTATTTTTGTCGGCAAAATTTGAACATAATTTTAACTATGAATTCATCCTATCATCAACAGATTGAGGATTTTATGGCCTACGCGGCCCAACGAAATCCCCACGAAACCGAATTTTTGGAAGCCGTGCGCGAAGTAGCCGAAACGCTGATTCCGTTTATTGATCAACATCCCAAATACAAAGGAAAAATGCTCTTGGAACGCATGATCGAGCCCGAACGGGTGATCATGTTTCGCGTGCCTTGGGTGGACGATAACGGTCGTTTGCAAATCAATCGCGGATACCGGGTTCAATTCAATTCGGCCATCGGCCCCTACAAAGGCGGCCTGCGCTTCCACTCATCGGTCAATTTGAGTATTCTTAAATTTTTGGGTTTTGAACAAACCTTCAAAAATGCCTTGACTACCTTGCCCATGGGCGGCGGAAAAGGAGGTTCGGATTTTAGCCCCAAAGGCAAATCGGACCAGGAAATTATGCGCTTTGCCCAAAGTTTTATGCAAGAACTCTTCCGTCATATCGGGCCCCATACCGACGTTCCGGCCGGCGATATCGGCGTGGGCGGACGCGAATTGGGCTATTTGTTCGGGATGTATAAAAAGTTGAAAAACGAATTTACGGGCGTACTCACCGGCAAGGGACTTGCTTGGGGCGGTTCGCTTATTCGTCCCGAAGCCACGGGCTATGGCGTGGTTTATTTTGCCCAAGCCGCTTTGGCCGAAATGGGAGAAGAAATCAAAGGAAAAACCGTCCTGGTCAGTGGATTCGGTAACGTGGCTTGGGGCATTGTAAAAAAAGTAAACGAATTGGGCGGCAAAGTGGTAACCCTTTCCGGCCCCGACGGATACATTTATGATCCCGACGGCATCAAAGGCGAAAAGGTGGACTACATGCTCCGCCTTCGCGCTTCCAATCAAGATATTGTTCAACCCTACGCCGAACGTTACGGCGTGGAATTTTTCCCCGGACGCAAACCTTGGGAACGTCCTGCCGATTTGGCCATACCCGCCGCCACGCAAAACGAATTCGACCTGGACGATGCCAAGAAAGTGGTCGAAAACAAACTCCTGGGCGTAGTGGAAGCCGCCAATATGCCCCTTTCGGGCGAAGCGGCCGAATACATCCAGGAACATCGTTTGCTGTTTGTGCCCGGCAAGGCCGCCAATGCCGGGGGGGTGGCCGTTTCGGGCTTGGAAATGACCCAAAACTCCATGCGTCTGCAATGGACGGCCGACGAAGTGGACCGTATGCTGCGTAAAATCATGCACGACATCCACGCCCTGACCAAGGAATACGGCCGACAACCCGACGGATACATCGACTACAAAAAAGGCGCCAACATCGGCGGATTTATCAAAGTGGCCGATGCCATGCTGGCCCAGGGTTACGTTTAATACGGCGGATTATTGCGCCCAGGCGGGCATATTTCCCAGGTCGATACCGAAAACCCAGCGCATATAGAAGTATGCCGTCAGGGTTAGGATGATTATGCCTGCCAGATTCATCCAAATGCCCGCCCGCATCATGTCGGCTATGCGTAGTTTGCCCGTGCCGAAAACAATGGCGTTGGGCGGCGTGGCCACCGGTAGCATAAAAGCAAATGACCCGGCCACCGTGGCGGGCACCATCAGAAAAAGCGGATTGACCCGTATGGCTACGGCCAAGGCCGCCAATACCGGCAGGAAAGTTTCCACCGTGGCGGTGTTGGAAGTAAGTTCGGTCAGGAAGGTGATGGTGGTGGTAACGATGAGCAGAATCAGTAGCGGATGAACATGTTGCAGCCCCGTAAGCCGTGCTCCTATCCAAGCCGACAAGCCCGATTCCTTGAAACCCGCCGCCAAGGCAAACCCGCCGCCGAAAAGCAATATGATGCCCCACGGAATACGTTCGGCCGTTTTCCAATCCATCAAAAAAGGGCCGCGGGCTTTGTCGCGGGCCGGTATCAGGAAAAGCAAAACGCCGACCAACATGGCTACATTGCCGTCGGTAATCCAGCCCGGATGCGCAAACACCTGCGACCACCCGGGAATATGCACGCTCCCCATAACGATGGGCTTGCGAAACAACCACAAAAAAGCCAGCAATACGAACAGGCCGAAAACCCATTTTTCTTCGTAGCGCATCGGGCCCATGGCACGGTATTCGTTGCGGATGATTTCCCGTCCCGTTTTACGAACGGGCAGCCGCCGCAGGAAAGTCCCGTAAAGGTAAAAATACGCCACCACAAGCAAAACCACACTCAAAGGCAAGGCAAAAAGCATCCAACGGGCAAATGAAATTTCCGGTCCGCCGGGAAAGTGGATTTTGAATATGCGCACAAACAGGGGGTTGGGCGGCGTGCCTATTAAGGTGGCAATCCCGCCGATGGATGCCGCGTAGGCAATACCCAGCAGCGTAGCCCTTTCCATGCGGTCGGCGTGTTCGGCGGCTTGGAATTCGCTCATTTTGGCCATAATCGACAGCAGGATGGGCACCATCATCATGGTGGTGGCGGTGTTGGAAATCCACATGGACAGGAAAGCCGTTGCCAGCATAAAACCCATCAGGATTTTGGCGGGCGTGGTGCCCGTGGTCATCAAAATACGAAGCGCAATGCGGCGGTGCAAATTCCATTTTTCCATGGCCAAAGCCACCAAAAAACCGCCGATAAACAGGAAAATAATGTGGTTAAAATACTGGCCGGCCACATGCTTGCCGTTCATTATGCCCAGCAACGGAAAAGCCGCCACCGGAATAAGCGAAGTAACCGCCAAGGGAACCACTTCGCTCATCCACCACAGCGCCATCAACAGCGCAATGGCCGCCGTGTAGGCCACGGCCGGATGTCCGGGATCCATACTGCCGGGGAAAAGAATAAGCAAAAACGCCAACAAGGGTGCCGCGACAAACAATGCCAGACGGCCCTTTCCGAATCGGGATTTCATACCACCGGATTTTTTGTCCTTTCAATTTAATAAAAAATCCCCAAAAACGGTCTGTCGGAATATGTTTTATCAATGGCTTCGCGGCACATTCAACCATTGACGCCAGCGCAAATGGGAAGGCCTTTCCGCGCCGATTTCATCGAACATGCCGTTGTCGCGCCACACCAAAAACCATTCGGGATAATGGTTCAGACGGCTTAGCAACAGGTCATAGTCGCGCCATACGAACCAATTGACAAAACGGGCATGCAGATCGTCGGCTTTCCATAGGAGTTTATCCACGTATGCATTTTGCCACTGCATAGTGCCGTGAATGTTTACGCCGTAGGAAGGCATCACCAGGTCTTGGGCTATGTAACCGGTTTCGGATATGGCAAAGGGTTTGGACGGAGCCAAATCACGCATTTCGGTAAGCCAACCGGCGGGAATATTTTCAGGGTCGGAATCGGCTTGCGGATGCCCGTATAGCCAAAAAGGGTAGGTGCTCACGGCCATATAATCCGAATATTCCATAAGCCGGCGGGTTACTTCGAACAATTCCTGCTTGGTTTTGTTGTAGGATTGGTCCTGAAAGGTCATCATAACGGGCAGGCCCGGATAATCATGCTTAATACGCCGGTAAACGGTGTCGGCCAGGACAAGGAAATGATCCAAGTGTGCCGAATGAAGTCGCAGCCCGCCGTTGACTTCAATGCCGAAGGCAAAATAATCGGGATGAATGGCGTCGATGAGCCGTTTGCAATATTTGATGTAAGCCGCAATCACGTCCGGATGGTCGAAATCGTAGGTGTTCCAAGGAGCGGGAAGCGGTTGTTGGGTGCCGTTGGCGTTCCAGTAATGCGCCAAGGTTTCGCGGTCGGTGTGGTTGGGTGTGCAGGTAAGCAACACCTTGTGGTCGTAAGATACATGACGACGCACCCGGTCGATGTCGGCTTGCACGTTGGTAGGAAAAGGCAGGTCGTGAAGGGCTTCGTCCCAGGGCACGCCCGTGTCGAAATGTGCCACCACAAAATCGCCGTCGTGCAAAATACCCGCATAGGTTTCGTTCACCGCATATTGCGAAATATCGTAGGGGAAGGGCGTAAAGCCCATATAAAAACTTCGCTCGGCGGGCAAGGGATTTTGCGTCGTGTGCCGTTTGCAGGATGTGAACCATGCCGGCAGCGTCATCAATAGAAGGACAAGGTTTTTCATTACCATAAAGTTACAAAAAAACGGCGGATGCGAATTTTTTTGAAAAGATTTTTTTTGGGCGCCCCGCCGCACAAGTTCACGCATCGGCGGCTGCTTCAAGACGACGGAGCGCTTTCGCATCCGCCGGCGTTCACTTGGCGCCGTCGGGCTGTCCGCTCAAATGCGGCGGCGCCCCGCACTTGGCCTGTGATGCGCGGCGGACGTGGCTCCCCGCCGGTCGCCCCGCCGCCGCGGCAGGCCTGCGGCGCGGACGCATCGCAGGCGATGCGCGCCGCCGCATACCCGCTCCCATCCCTGGCGCGGGAATCTTTTAATCTTTCAACAATCTATCGATGTCGGTTTTCAAGGTGGGAATATGTTTGATGATAATACCCCAGACGATAATATCATCCACATTATCATAAGCGTGAATCACCCAATTCCTGGTATCCACAATTTTCCTGGCATCTTTAATGTCGATTTCGGGGGCTATTTTCAAAATTTTATTCATTGCTTCACCGATAATTTCCAATTCCCGTTCGATGCCGCGACGCAGTAATTTGTTTTTTTGATAAGCATAAAAATCACGTTGGTCGCCCAAATGTTCGTCCAAGTATTGATATATGGAATCAATGGATGTTTTGATGTCAAACAAATATTTTTTGACATCAGGCCTCATAAATCAATTTTTTGGTTGCTTCGATGCTTTGGATAAAGTAAGGATTGGACAGCGAGCGTTCCGTAACAATATCCACGTCGCGCCGGAACAAATCCCTCAGCCGGTAGTGAAGCTCAAAATAGTTTTGCATATATTCCTCGGGCGACAAATGCTCGTCGAAGGCAATCAAAATATCGATGTCGCTATCTTCGTTAAACGCCTTCGACAGTGCGGAACCAAATAGGTATAGCCGCTTTACGCCCAAGGATGCGGCAATTTCTTTCAATCGTTCGATGATATTTTCATCGATATTCGGCATCGCCGGTTTGTTTTTATTCAAAGTTATTAATTTTTTTTCGAGCGTTAAGGATTTATCCTAAAAAAACTTATGATAATCTTTACTTCAACGCCCCGGCATCTCGTTTGCGGTCAAGGATTTGTTGGCCGTGCATTTGCCAAAACCGGTCGAACAAATAGGCCTCTTCGTAATTTTCCAACGCGATGCTTAGTTCCATATTTGACGCAAAGTCCTTTTCCGTATTGAATTGGGCATAGGCAACCAACTCCCCGTTCTGGTAAACCACACATACCGTTCCTATGCTTTTTTCTATATCGCTAAATGATTCCATCACACTTTTGACAAAGGATTCCGATATATCATCCCGCTCGGTATCGTATGCTTTCAACACCCAATGCCCCGAAGGGAAATTTTTATGTATTTCAACCATCCCATTTTTTTTGATACAATATACGGAATTTTGGCGCCAAAAGCAAGTTTTAAATGTTAAAATTGCGCCAGCGGGCGCAGCGGTTCGGTTTTTCTTCTTCTCTAAACCATGTTTGTATCATTTGTTATCCACAAGGAAGGTTACCTTGTTGATTCTTCATCAATAAAGTTATAAATACAATAGGACATGGGACTAAATTGGCTTTAATAATAAAGGTAAATTATCAGATTTTAAAAATACATTTAAAATGAAGTATATACATAGTATCATTACTCACAATTTCCCCAATTAATCTAACATAGCTTAATAAAATTTTGTAGGAATAAATTATTTTTACTAACTTTGGTTTGAAAATGTGCAACAAATCATTTCCGGCAGGTGGGAGCCAAGCGTATCCGGCTTACGGAAAAAGGGAAGTAAATTTAGGCTTCCGGCCCATTTAAAGGACTCCGCCACCCGTATCCGGAAAAAAGAAGCATATTTTCCGCCGGGAATAAGCCGAAAAGCCGGCGTAAAACAAACCGGAGTAGGCATAAACAATAAAAATTTTTGCCCTATGAAAGGTTTATTTTCACACACACACACACACACACACACACAAGCATCGTAGTAAACTGTTCATCAGTTTTTTATTATTGTTTTTGATGATGTCTTGTTATAAGAAAGACCCATCCAATATTCGGCAAGGTTTATATAAGTTTGAACAAACCCAAAGGAATATCGATTACAATAATTTAGCTGTTATCGTAAGCCATGCATTAAAAGACAATAGGGATTTCCGACATCTAGTAAAGGAAGAAGCATTGTACACATTTGATGGTGATTATGATGTTTTGGTAAGTCAGTTAAAAGAAATGAATGTAAAGGACGAAACGGGGAAAAAAATAAAAGTGAGCAAGTTTTTGAACAATTATGCCAAGAAATTAATTACCGAAAATAAAATTCAGGGAATTGCAGAAAGAAGCATGCAAGAGTATATAGATTATTTATCACAACAATATCCCAACTTGCAAATAAGTGTACCGGTACATGCCGAAGATTGGACTGATGATTATGTGCCAGCTGTTACATTCATTCCCGAGGAATTAAATGATAATCAAAATGTGGATCTTGTAGCATACCAAGGAGATGAAACGACTTCGGTTAATTCCGTTACTCCGCCAAATGAACCGGCAGTTGTTATTAGTGACAATGAACGATTACCAAATAACCCAAACAATTATACAGGTTCAATTAATGTTGATAATTTTAATTTACAGGCGTCACAAACTACAAGTGGAATTCACTTGGAATGGAGCTTTTCTAATATTTCAGGTACACTTATTGGGTTTCATATTTATCGTAAGGCAACTAATGAAACTAATTTTAGTTTAATAGGTTCTACTTATGGAACGATTAATCTAGTTTATGATGATATATCTGTTTCGAGCAATCAGCATTATAGTTATTATGTAAAAGCATATAACCTAACTGATGAATCAAATCGTTCAAATATCGTTCTAATTCAAGCTCCTGATAGACCTGATCCACTGTCAAATTTTAATGTTTTACAATTTGTTCCTAATTTTTTAAATATCAGATGGGATATACCTCAAAACCAAGCTGTTACATATGTTGAGATTGAAAAACTTTCACTTAACGTAGATAACCAATATCAGTCGGTAGGAAATTTTGATGATTCTTATAGAGAATACTTGTATCCTAATCCTGTACCAGGAGAACAAATGTTGTTTAGAGCACGTATTGTTGATAATAATTACACCTCCAATTATAAATATGATTACATAAGAATTCCATACAGGGATATTTCAAGAGCCACTCCTACTTATATTGAATATATTTCTTTTGACTGGGATGAAATTAATACAATTGAAGGCTGGCTTAGAGGTGCTCCTGAATTTGCTATTGCAGTTGTAGTTACCGACGAACATGGAAACAAGCATGTTGTTCAAGATGGGATTTATTTGAATTTTTGTGTGCGACATTCCTGGAACTTTTTTGATGATATAAATGTATATGATTGGAGACCTCATTCTTTCTTGGATATGATGACTTTCAAGATTAAGGAACATGATAGCGGGTCACCAGTAGATGTTACTTTTACGGCCGGAGCGGAGGAAAAAAATTCGATAACTACGGATAATGCAACCCAAAGTTTTACAACAAAGATTGGGCTATCTGTTACTGTTCATGACATTTTTAATAATAAAGATGATGATGTTGGTACAGGATACTTAAAGTACACCGACCCTACGACTACATGGGTTAGAGTTCCGGGGTCGTTGCATTTTAAA
Source organism: Flavobacteriales bacterium (assembly GCA_015494775.1). GTDB lineage: Bacteria > Bacteroidota > Bacteroidia > Flavobacteriales > Flavobacteriaceae > JAADED01. The sequence continues at coordinate 19,174 of WGAP01000014.1, forward strand.
ATGTTAATTTCTACACAAGACAATCCTCATGTTTGTTATCCATAATTTTTTAATTAAAAATTTAATAAGATGAAAAAGATAGTGCTAATCTCCATTGTGCTTTTAGCTTTTGACTTGCATGCACAATACGGGCCTTCTATTCATTTCGGCTATGGTTTGTGCGGATACAATGAATTTGGGGATGGACAGGTTCTTACCAGTGAAATACAATTTCCGGTGATACATTCCTTGTATCTGGCTCCCACATACACTGTACTCACTAAAAACGGTTTTCGAAATTATTATAGCGATGTTCGTTGGAATCAAGATCAAGGATTTACCCAAATGCATTTGTTGCACGACCATGCTAACTGGCAACAAACCACATCCATACGGATATTTCTGTATTGGAATCCGGTTGCATTGTTTTCTCGAAGAACAAATCCGTTGGATTTACGTATCGGGCTGGGTGCGGGAATGTACCAAACGGTTCTTGAAAGCTATTTGAACAATGCAACGGAAAAAGCCCTTGAATTCCGTCATCGTTCATCGTTTAATATTTTGCCGAGGATACAATATTTTTATCACAAAGGAAATTTAATAATTGGCGCTCAATTGGGATACGAGCTTTCTTACATAGATGACGAACTAAATCCCTTTGTGGCTATCCATTTGGGAATTAGCTTGGACAAATCGACAAAAAAAGAATAGTTGTAAAGCATTACAAGACAACCAAATAATCTGTAAAATGTTTTTAAACCCCGCTCCACCGGCGGGGTTTTGTTGTTTACGGTAGGGCAATAAGGAAAAATAATGCGCAAAGAGCGCTACGCGTTCTGTATTGCAAAGAAAAACTCCGCGCCCGCGGGCGCAGCGGTTACGGGCCGGACGGGCGCCCGAGCATTTCCCGCGGGCGGAGGCGCCCGTCGGAAGCCCCACGCACCGCGGCCTCGAAATGCCGGTGCGGCCGGCCGGCCCGTTTGAGCGGAGCACGCGGCGGCTTCCGCGTGAGGAACGGCAAGCGGGAGGCCGCTCCGCCGGCCGAAGCGCTTGCCGGGGCGCCGCCGCAGCGCCGTAGGCGCTGACGGATTGCCTCCGGCAAGCCGTTGCGGGCGTTGCCCGCCGGCGGCGCCCCGAACGCAGGCGAGCGTAGCGAGTCCCGCCTCATGAATGCGCCGCGGTGCGAGCTAAGCGAAGCAACGCGGGTTGCATGAATGAGGCGCGGAAGCCGGGCGCCCCAATAAAAAACCGCCCGCCTGGCGGCGGACGGCAGCATACACACATCAATGATTAGCCCTATGTTATGCGACGCTATATACAGATGAGAAACAAAACTCCGTTTAGTTGGCCGATGAAAGCGTTTGAATTTCCTTTTTGATACGGTTGAGCCGCAACAATACGTCCATGTAGGCCTCAATGTTTCCGTTGGTCATATAGGCGCGGGCTCGGCTTTTCAAATTTTCGTATCTTTCAAACAAATTCATCGTTTTGGTTTTTTCGGTTAGACATTCATACCTTTGCCAATACCGTGCCAAAAATTGTATTTTACTCAAAATCACATGATTGCTAAAAATACATACCGCCTTTCGGCCTTCCTCTTGCTCGGGATGCTCACCATCGGATTGCGGGCACAAAATTTGGCCCTGGCACGGCATTACCTCAAAGCGGCCCAATACGACAAAGCCCTGGCCATTTATCGCGATTGGTACGACAGCCAAGGTTACCGGCCCGAAGTTTACCGCGGTTTGCTCAAAATTTATCTCCAAAAGGGAAATTTCGACCAAGCGGAAAAACTCATCCGCGACGCCGCCCGCCGTTATGTGGTTCCCGAGGCCGATGCGGATTTGTTCTACGTGTATCAAAAGGCCGGCAAAACCGAAGCGGCCCGCCGGCAATGGCAATCCATAACGGACAAAGTGCGGCACCAACCGGCCTATGCGCTTATCTTTGCCCGCCGCTTGCGTGCCTACGGCTACACCGACCGCGCCCTCCAACTCCTGAAAACGGAACAAAAACGCAAGCCCACGCCCGGCATTTATTTGGAAACGGGCAACCTGTATGCCGAAAAATTCGCCTTGGACTCCATGATGCAGGCCTACGTGCACGCGGCGGAAATGAATCCGGCCTATGTCAACTACATTCAATCGGCCTTGTCGCGCTATATCGATGCCAAGCCGGACAATCCCTATGCAACGGCACTGAAAAAAGTCCTGCTCGGGAAAATCGCGCAAAATCCTTCGCCCGTATATTTCCGGCTGCTGCTTTGGCTTTATACGCGCCGCCAACAGTACGACAAGGCCTTTGTGCAAGCCAAAGGGCTCTATTTGCGGGGCTTGCTTCGTCCTGTGGACCTCTACCAATTGGCCCTTTCGGCACGTCGCCGGGGCGACAATGCCACGGCCTTGGCCATTGTGGATTTCTTGCAACAATCCAAGGAAAAAATACCGTCATTGCTCCGCGAACAATTGCAAGTGTTGCGCGCCCGTATCACGGCCGAAAATGCGGATAACGAAAAACTCGACGACTTTATCCGGCAGTGGAAACCTGTTGCCGACAGTTTGCAATACGACCGGCAGCGCTTTGCGCTCCACCGCCTGCTCACCGACCTGCTGATTGAAAACAAACGTTTCGACACCGCCTACCGGTGGGTCGATTCCTTGGCCCGGACCCGGGCGCCCATACGTCAGCAGGCCTTTTGGCAAGAGCGCAAGGGAGATATTTTGCTCCGTCAAGGGCGCTTTGCCAAGGCGGCCATCGTGTTTACCTTGCTTCGCGAAAATTTCCGCTACGACGAAATCAACTACCGGGCGCTTTACAAAATGGCGTTGGCATCCTTTTTGGACGGCGATCCCGACTGGGCCCACCGCAACCTGAAACCGCTCAAAAAGGCCGCTTCGCGGGCCATTGCCAACGATGCCCTGATGCTCGATTTTATGATTATCGCCAACCGCGACCCGGCCGACAGCTTGCAACGCGGACTTAAAAACCTGGCACGGGCCTACTATTTTTACTACACCGGACGGCGCAAAGCACTCCACCGTACCGCCGATTCCCTGCGCGGGCTCGCTTCGTCGAAAAAAATAGCCGACGACCTGCTCTACTTGGAAGCCAAGGCCGAAACCGAAGCCGGCAATGCCCGGGTGGCGTTGGATTATTGGGAAAAATTATTGAAAGCCACCAAGGAAAAAATGTTTCGCCAGGAAGCACTTTACCGCACGGGCATTCTGCTGCGTGATACGGGCCGTACCGAGGAAGCCGAAAAAATCCTGTTGGAAGTCATCAAGGATTATCCCGAGGGTTTTTACTTCGAACCGGCCCAAAAGGCCTATCGCGAACTGACAGGGCAATAAAATTTCAAGCCATGGAAGCATATTTTTGGTTAATCCTCGTGGTGTGGGCAGGCGGACTAAGCGCCTTGTGGCTTTACCGCCGGCACAAAATTCAGCATTTGCTCATCACTTTTAGCGGGGCTTACCTTTTTGCCGTTATTGTGTTCCATTTGCTTCCCGAAATTTACGGCCACAACGATACCGACATTTCCACCGTGGGCTTGTTTATCCTTTTGGGATTGCTTTTTCAATTGGTGTTGGATTTCTTTTCCCACGGCGTTGAGCACGGTCATAGCGGCCGGGGACATGCCCACAGCTTGACCGCAGGTATCGTTACCGGATTATTTTTGCATGCCTTTACCGAAGGGCTTCCCGTGGCCGATGCGCATCACCGGGCCTATTTGTATGCCATTTTGGTGCATAAGTTTCCTATCGCCTTGACCTTGACCGCCTTTTTGAAAAATGCCGGAATGCGGCCTGCCAAATTATGGGGCCTGCTCACGGCCTTTTCGCTCATGTCGCCCTTGGGGGCTTGGGCCGGAGCCCGTTTACCTTTGTTTGCCGCTCATCATACGTTGGTTTCGGCCTTCGTGGTAGGGGTGCTTACGCACATCAGCACCACCATATTGTTCGAATCCGACAGCGACCATCGCTTTCATTTGTATAAATTTTTGGCCATCCTTGCCGCCTTCGGTTTGGCCTATTTAATGTAATTTTGGTCAAATTCCACATGTTCCATGCCCAAGCGTTTTACATCAAAAGATTTTTTGCTGTCCGAAACGGCCGTCCGGCCTGGAAATGAGACGCTCGAATTGACCGCCGAAGCGCCGTCCAATATTGCCCTGGTCAAATATTGGGGAAAAAAATCCGGCGGTGTTCAACTGCCCATGAACGCTTCGTTGAGCTTTACGTTGAGCAGGAGTAAAACCATTACCCGGGCCAAACTGTTTCCCTTGGAAAAAGCATCGGCCCAAGCGATGTTCCGTATCCGGCTCGACGGGAAAGACCGACCGGATTTTGCGCCCAAAATCGAACAATTCTTTGCACGCATCGACCCGTATGCGCCTTATGTGCGTTATTTCCGCTGGGAAATCGACAGCCACAACACCTTTCCGCATGCCAGCGGCATCGCTTCCTCGGCCAGCGGATTTGCGGCCCTTGCGCGCTTGGTAATGCTATTGGGCCGGCGCCTGGGTTTGCCTTGCGACGAGCCCTTTTGCACGGCCAAAACCTCGTTCCTGGCCCGGTTGGGCTCGGGCAGTGCGGCGCGGAGCGTGGCCGGGCCCTTGATGCTGTGGGGCCGGCACGATGCCTTTCCCGTGTCCGATGACCTGTATGCCGTGCGGCCGGAATTCGAACCGCACTCCGATTTTACGGACGTTCGCGATACCATCGTGCTCATCGACCGGGGGGTCAAACCCGTTTCCAGTACGCGCGGGCATGATTTGATCAACCGGCATCCTTTTCGCGAGGCACGCCTCCAAGTGGCCCGTCAAAACCTTATCGACCTGGCCGAGGCCTTGAAAAAAGGCGATTGGACGGCCTTCGGCCGTATTGTGGAAGCCGAAGCCCTGATGCTTCACGCCCTGATGGCCACTTCCGATCCGCCCTACATCCTGATGCAACCCGAAACGCTTCGCCTGATCCGCGGTTTGCAGGCCTGGCGCGAGCAAAGCGGCCGGCCCGTATATTTTAGCTTGGATGCAGGCGCCAATGTGCATTTGCTCTATCCCGGCAGGGAACATCAAGGGGTTTTGGATTTTTTGAAAAACACCTTACCTGAACTTTATGCCGACAGGGCGTTTATTGCCGATAAAGTAGCATCTACAAAGGAGTGATGATGCCATAAACAATAAATACAAGCAATCCGAAAAAAACGCCACCCAACGCTGAGGACAAAAACCAATGTATTTTCCTAAACCTCCCTCCCTGCCAATTGTTCGGCCAAGACGGCCAGTTGATTACGTGTAGTTTTGTCCAAGGACGTGTGTTCCAACAATTCGAAAAACCGGCCTGTGTAAGCATCAATGGCAGCGCGTGCCTTTCGGTCCGATTTCAGGTGTGTAAACAATGAGCGTATGGCGTCCACTTCATCCGCTGTTTTGTCCGTCCGGTTGTAGCGCCGGATAAACTCCGCCTTTTCCTTTCCGCTCAGGGCTTCCAGGGCCGAAACAAACAGAAAGGTTTTTTTGGCCTCGCGAATATCGCCGCCAATGCGTTTGCCGAAGCGCTCATCGCCGAAGGTGTCCAGCAAATCATCGGCGATTTGGAAAGCCAAGCCCAGTGATACGCCCGCATCGAACAACTGCGGTATATCATCATCGGGCGCGCCGGCGGCCAAGCCGCCGAAAGCCATGGACAGCCCCAGCAACACCCCTGTTTTTTTGCGTATCATTTCCAGGTAGGCCTCGCGGCGCACTTCGGGCATGGTTTCAAAATCCATATCTTCCTGCTGTCCTTCGCAGAGTTCCAAGGCCGTGCGGTTGAACATACTTTGCATGGCTTTGAAAACCTCCGGCGGATATTTTTCCAATTGTTGTTGGGCCGCATGCACCATGGCATCGCCCGAAAGTATGGCCGTGTTCAGGTTCCAACGTTTGTGCACCGTGGGCTTTCCGCGGCGCAGGTCGGCGCGGTCCATTATGTCATCGTGCAGCAAGGTAAAGTTGTGAAAAATCTCCAAGGCCGCACCCGCGGGCAGGCATTGGCTCGCCGTAGCACCGTAACCTTGGCCTACGGCCAAGGTAAGCACCGGCCGGATACGCTTGCCCCCCATCGAAAGCACATAGCGAACAGGCGCATAAAGGCCTTCGGGTTGCGCCGGCAATGCCAGGCGGCTTAGGTAATCCTCAACTTGCTTACGGTATGGTTCCCACATCAGGATAGGTGATTGTCCGCGAAAAATTTATAAAAGTATGGAATCGTTTCAATCCCTTTCAGGAAATTCCAAACACCGAAATTCTCGTTGGGCGAATGAATCCGGTCGGAATTAAGCCCGAAGCCCATCAGCACGGATTTGCTTCCCAGTTCTTTTTCGAACAGCGGCACAATGGGAATACTTCCGCCGGTATAGAACGGATAAACCTTTTTTCCGAAGGTTTTTTCCAGGGCCTTTTGCGCGGCGATATAACCCGGATGGTCGGTGGGCATCATGTAGGGGTAGCCGCCGTGGAAATCCTTCACCTCCACTTTGACTGACGGCGGCGCAATACTTTGGAAATATTCGGTAAAGAGCCGTGTAATTTCGGCCGGATCCTGGTCGGGAACCAACCGCATGGAAATTTTGGCCGTGGCTTTGGAAGGAATAATGGTTTTGGCGCCTTCGCCCGTGTAGCCGCTCCACATACCGTTGACGTCCAAGGTCGGTCGAATGGAAGCCCGTTCCAGCGTGGTGTAACCTTCTTCGCCTTCCAAAGCATCCACGCCCAGCATTTTTTTGTATTGTTCCTCGTCGAACGGAATGGCGTTGATGCGGGCACGCGCTTCGGCCGAAAATTCCACCACTTTGTCGTAGAAACCGGGTATGGTGATGCGGTGCTTGTCGTCGTGCATACGGGCAATCATCCGGGCCAACACATTGGCCGGATTGGCCACCGCTCCGCCATATAGGCCCGAATGCAAGTCGTGCGAAGGGCCCGTAATGGTGGCCTCCACGTAGGACAGCCCGCGCAGGCCGGCCGTAATCGACGGAACGTCCTTGGCCACCATCGAAGTGTCGGAAATCAGGATGATGTCGTTGCGCAAAAGTTCGCGGTTGTTTTTGACAAACCATTCCAAGCTGGGCGAACCCACTTCTTCCTCGCCTTCGATCATCACTTTGACGTTGGCCGGCAGGCGGTTGTGCGAAATCATATATTCCAAGGCCTTCACGTGCATAAACATTTGGCCTTTGTCGTCGGCTGCTCCGCGGGCCACAACGGTGCCTTCGGGATGTTCGTCGGTTACCTTGATTACGGGTTCAAAGGGGTCGGACTCCCAGAGTTCCAGCGGGTCGGGCGGTTGCACGTCGTAATGGCCATAAACCAACACGGTGGGCAGGGTCGGGTCGATGATTTTTTCGCCGTAAACGATGGGATAGCCCGGCGTTTGTTCCAGCCGCACATTTTCCAGGCCGGCCTTTTGCAGGTATTCTTTCACCTTTTCGGCCGCCGTAACCACGTCCTGGGCATACACTGGATCGGTGCTCACCGAAGGCACGCGCAATATATCAAACAACTCGTCCAGGAAACGTTCCCGGTTGGTTTCAATGTAAGATTTGAGCTCGTCCATAAAGCGAAATTTATCGGTAAAATCCTTTCAAAGGTAAAAAAATTGATTTATTCGGACGTGATGATGATGAATTGTTTGATGTTTCGGGCGCCTCCCCGCACATCGCTTCGCGATGTCGGGGCCGGGCTGTCCGCTCAAATGCGGCTTGTCGGCTCGCTGCTTTTGCGCGGGCGCGCGGCACGCGCGCCCGCGCCCGCCCGTACGTGGGGCTTCCTACCGGGCGCCTCCGCCGGGCGGAAAAGCATGCTCGCCGCCTGCGCCGCATAACCGCTTCCATCCCTGGCGCGGGATAATTTTTCAAGGCCAAAACATTCGTATTATTTTAGAACTAATTTTCCACCGGCAATAATAATAGGTCAAATACACACGAACGGCTTCCCGCTTGGCATAATATTTTCCGGTGAGCGAAAGAAGATACCAATTTATTAGGTCTTTTACTTCGTCCCCGGCACATTCCTCCACCTTACGGTGCCAACTGCCACCGGGCGACAAATGACCACCGTGCCCATTCAATATCCACGAAGGATCATTGACAGGAAGAATTTCACACCTGTTTATGCATTGACTTTGCAACACCTGTGCCTTGCGGCCTTTGAAAACCAAAATGGCTCGCGGCTTCAAAATTTCGGTTTCCAAACAAGCTAAGCGGTCGTTAAATGCCCAATATTTACGTATGGCTTCCATATCGGAAAAGTTTTGGGTAATGGGATTTTTGCCGTTGGGTTCAGGATGAATGTCGTGCCGGCCATTGTGGAGCGAAAATTTATAATAATTGTTCACAGCCGTATATTGCACGATTTGATTTAGATTTTTGACAATCTTCCTGTATCTGGCATACAAAAATACCCCCAACAAAGCGGGCATAATGCCTGTTTGATACGGATAGATGTCCACATTATGAAAGTGTATCTCATCATCCGGATATTTTTTTTGATATCCAGGACAATTTTCTCCGGGTTTATTAAAATAATAGAGCCGTTCGACAAGTTTATTAAAGTTGCAAGCATAAATTTTTTGAAGTGTACTGTCAAATGCCATATTTTGTGCCGTGGCATAGGCCAAAATACGATATTCATTATATTGCTCACCCACCAAGGGGATGTAAGGCGGAAATATGTTTCCGTCCTTGGTTTTGGACGAAATCATATCAAGCAGCGGCATTAATGCATGATAATCGGTTTGCTGGAAAAGCGTTTTGAGTAAATCTGTTTTCTTCATATTATTAAAGTTTATTTGATTAAAGATTTTCGATACAATACTAAAATTCCACTACGCCAAAACTTGTCATAGTGGAATTCGGATTGCGTAATAGATCTGTAAGTTGCGCTAACTCAGTAATTTTTCAAGTCAAAAAATTCTAATTTTATTGCGTTATGCAGAAGGAAGTTTTTGTAATAAATCTTGTAGCGCTTCCTCGCTTTTGGAAATTTCCGAAACAAAATCCGGGTAGGATTGTGTGTTTTGCGGAATGGCAAAGCCGTATTTTATGAATTTCGCCGTTCCACCACCTAAACTTTCCGAATGCATTTGGTATTCAATTTGGTTGTTATCAACCGGATTTGGATACAATAATATTCCTTTGCCGGCTTTTAACCTATACATATAAGTTATAACCTGATAGTAATCCGATGTAGGAAGTTTTGAATTTTCATCATTTAATTTCTTGTATTTGGCATCAATCACAATATCATTCTTTTTGTAAAAATCGGGATAAATCATTCTGTTATCATTACCAAACAATTTTAATCCGTCATTACTTGTTTTGTTTTCTGCATGCTTAAAACCTACATCCTTCAAAATCGTATTGAGATATTCTTCCCAAAGCCAAGCGCCGTCAAACAAAATACCGTAAACTTTTTTGTCCGACGAATTGTAGGCGATACTTTCGTGGTTGAGTATTTCTACGCAAACGCGACGCAAGGGTTCATATTCCGTAAAAAAAGGATGATTTAAAGCACGAAGGTTTTTATATTTAATCTGTTGCCGTTCGGCTTTTTTGTAGCTTGGTGTGATTTGTTTGATTAAACGGATATTTTGCAAAACATCTTTGTCATTAAAGATATTGAAAGTTTTGCGTTCCTCAATAATAAATTCAATAGTATGCCGTATCAACTGCGTTATTTTATTGTCAAAAGAATGTTCCCGCACATCATAGGCGATATTGCCTTGGAAAGGCACATTCTTTTTGATATGCCGGTTGATATTGATACGTCCTTTTACATTGGCATCGTTATAAGCTTTCCAAACATATTCCTTGTAAAGTCCTTGCCGCATTGCTTTTTGAAGCAAAGCCGTAAAAACAAAATAGAGTAAAAACCGCCAAATGTCGTCTTTCCCGTATTGGCTTTGCAAATTCACCAAATTGATGGCAAAAACCTTGGAAAGCATATATTGCAAAAAGTATTGTTTATCGTCCGTATCAAAACGTGACCGGATGTTAATCCTGACATCCCCTTTACCGATAAATCCCATTAAATTACCGGTTTGGACTTTGTCATTTACAATTGAAAAAAACGAAAGCTTGCCGATTTCGTCTTTATTCACCTTCAAATCCTGCGGAAAAACCAGCAAACCGGCATTTTCATTGATTAAATCGCTTAACTTTTTGCCGGCAAGACCGGTATTTTTTATAAATTCTAATTTATCCTGATTTAAAGTATTCGGAGAATTATCTTTTAAATTAATCGTTACCATTTCCCGGTTTGCTTTCGTTATTGTAAGCGGTTTCAAAATCTTTTATTTTGCTTTCAACATCCGGCATTCCCCGCAAATATTCACGCAGTAAAGGTTCCAAATGATAGTTCCATAATTTTTCAAAAGGATTATCATCTTCGGCATATTTATTTAATTTCAAGAAATAAGCCGGTCCAATATGATAGCTGCTGTTAAGTCCTTCGGTTTTTTCAATGGCTAAATTCAAATTTTGCAACCTGTTTTTTGCTTTTTCTTTCTCAAATTTTTCGTCAAGATTGGCAAAAATACGGTCAATCAAGGCTTCGTCCACTTTCAATTCCAGCCAAGTAAACCGCCGGCGAATGGCAAAATCAAAAGTGTCCACACTGCGGTCTATATCGTTCATTGTGCCGATGATATAGACATTTTCAGGTATGTAAAATTCCTCACCGTGCATATTGTAATATTGCGTTTTGACACTGCCTTTCGCTCCACGGTAATCGGGATCCAAAGCAAAAAACAATTCACCGAACACTTTGGAAATATCCGCCCGGTTGATTTCATCGATGATAAAAACGTATTTATTTTCAGTATCCTTCATTGCCCGTTTACAAAATTCCTTAAAGGTACCGTCCTTTATATCAAAAGCTATTTCATTGTCATTGCCTTTAACCGGCCGTAAACCTTCGACAAAATCGGTATAATCGTAGGACGGGTGGAATTGGATGAAATCGGTGCGTGTTTTCTCCTCGTCAGATAATTCGTCATACGCTATTCTTTCACCATTAGTTATCATAAATGCCGCTATCTGTTTGGCAAGATAGGTCTTTCCGGTTCCGGGAGCGCCGTGGAAAATCAGGTTTTTGTTGGATTGGAGTAAAGAGG
>WGAP01000015.1 GCA_015494775.1 Flavobacteriales bacterium
GAAGGCGAAGGGCGGCCGGCTCCCGAAGCTGCGAAGCGAGACCGAAGGGCTCGCGGAGCTGCGGAACAAGACAAGGGGCGCCGGCGCCGCGCAAGGCGCGGGGCCGGCGGCGCAAAAAACGGCGGCGTTTTCCGGTTGAGCCGTAAGCAAATGGCCAAATCCCGTATCAAAAACACCAACCGATAAAATTTTTGCGCCGCCGGCGCGGAATTTCATTCCGCCGCCGGCGCCCCGGCGGCTTGTGGAGCCGCGTAGAAGCCCGAAGGGCTTCGGAGCGCCGAAAAAACAATCAAACCGCCGGACGCAAGCATTTGTTTACAAAAAACATATATCTTTGCAGAACGATGAAAATTTGTTCGTTTTATGGCAACGTATAAAAAGAAAGGTTACAAGAAAATCAAGAAAACCGCCGCACACGACGAAAGTTTGGTGGCCAAGAGTTTCGAAAACGTAGAAGATTTGACCATACGGTCGGAGAAGTTTTTGGAACGGCATCAAAATAAAATCTTTACGGGTATTGCCATCCTGGCCCTGCTGGTGGCGGGCTATTACTTCTATCATCAACGGGTGGTGTTGCCCAAACGTGCCAAGGCGGCCAACGAACTTTATCCGGCGCAAAAGCTCTATGAGCAAGCCATCGACGAAAGCGATCCGGCCAAGCAAAAACAACTTTTTGAGAAAGTGCTGCAAGGCGACGGCGGTAAATACGGCGTTTTGGACATTATCGACGAATACGGTTCCACGCCTTCGGGCAACCTGGCGCATTACTATGCCGGCATTGCCTACTATCATCTGGGCCAATTCGACAAAGCCGTGTCGGAATTGAGTAAGTTCAAAAGCAAAGACGCCGTGTTGCATCCCATGGCCCTGGGCGTTATCGGTGATGCGTTTTTGCAACTCAATCAACCCGAAGATGCGTTGGAGTATTACGAAAAAGCAGCACGCGCGGCCGACAATGCCTACACCACGCCCATGTTTCTGACCAAAGCGGGTAAGGTGGCCTTGGATTTGTACAAATCCAAGAAAGACGAGGGCTACCTGAACAAAGCCCGAAAATATTTGAAGGAAGTGGAAGACAAATATCCTTCGTCGCCGGCTGCCAAAGAGGCCAAAATTTTTCTGGCCCAAGCGGAATACGCCAAAAAATAAAAATGGCCACGAGCGAAAAAAATCTTTCCTACTACGACGAAAGCCAACTGCCCGACGCATCGGATATGCGCATCGGCCTGGTGGTATCGGAATGGAATCCGGAAATTACGGAAAAACTGCTGGAAGGCGCCCGGGAAACTTTGCTTCGTGTGGGCGTTAAGGAAGAAAATATTTTGGTTTGGAAAGTCCCGGGAAGTTTCGAACTGATTTACGGTGCGCGGCGGATGCAGGAAAACCGTTTTATCGATGCCATTGTGGCCATCGGCAGTATTATCCGCGGCGAAACACCGCATTTCGATTACGTTTGTCAAGCCACTTCACAGGGAATCAAAGATTTGAACGTCCGGGGCGAGACGCCCGTGATTTTTTGTGTGCTCACCGACGATAACATCCAACAGGCCCGCGACCGTTCGGGCGGCAAGCACGGCAACAAAGGGGTGGATTGTGCCGTGGCGGCGGTTAAAATGGCGTGGTTGAAACAAAATTCGTAACTTGACGGGAAGTCGGTAAGGCGGCTTTCAAGCATGCTCCTATGACACTGCGCCGGCAGTTGATGTTGCTCGTTATCCGTATGTCCGCACTGGGCTTGCGGTTTATCTTTTTTGCTTTGTTTTTCCGCTATTCGGAAGCGCTCTACGGCCAATACGGCTTGGTGGCGGTGAGCATCACCTTGGGTACTTACCTGTTGGGAATGGAATTTTATACCTACGTGCAGCGGGAATGGTTGCGCCCGGGGCGGGAAATGCACAATCCCTTTTGGCATCAATTGTTGTTTTATGCTTTGCTTTATCCGCTGGTACTACCTTTGTTTTTGCTGTTGTTTCACTACGGATTTTTGGATTGGCGCTATGCGGGTTGGTTTTTTGCGGTACTCGTGGCCGAGCATTTGGCCACGGAGGTTTTCCGTTTGTTGTTTTTGGTAGGCCGGCCGGTGTGGGCCAATGTCAACTTGTTTTTGCGCAACGGATTGTGGGTGCTTCCGGCCCTGTGGCAAATGTATGCCGGCGGCGGCATTGACATTACGGATTTGCTGCGCTATTGGTTTGCCGGGGATTTGTTGGCCTTGACCACGGTGTTGGCCGCCAAGGGGGATGCCCTGCATGCCCTGTTGCCGGCCCGCCGCTTGCAGGGGCGGTGGATATGGCGCGGTTGGCGGATTGCCTTGCCTTTTTTTGTAGCCGCCATAAGTTTTAAGCTGGTGGAATTTGCCGACCGCTATGTGATTGATGCCTTTATGGACAAGGTGAGTTTGGGGGTTTATACTTTTTTTGCCAACATGGCCATGCTGGTCAATACGGTGGTTTATACGGCGGTGATTTCGGTTTTGTATCCACAGGTTGTCAAAGGTTTGATGAAGGCGGAAGACCGTGCCGATAATGCCGCCGAAAATGACGCGTCCTCCGAAAAGGTAAACACCGGACCGGCCGGAACGAAGTTCCGGCATTTCCGCAGCGAAATCCGTCGCTGGACCTTGTTGGCCGTGTTGGCGGCCTTGGCGGGCATGCCTGTGTTGCTATACTTGCTGGGCAAGCAAAACCGCTTGCAGTATTTTGACGTGTTTGTGGTATTGGTGCTTGCCAATGCGGTGTATAACTTTTCGATGGCCTGGCATTTTGTGCTTTATGCGCGGCATAATGACCGTTTGATTGTACTGTCGGCCGTGGCGGCGGCGGTGTTGAATTTGGTGTTGAACTTAATTACCGTCCCGCTATGGGGATTGCGTGGCGCCGCCTGGGCCACTTTGTTGGCCATGGGCCTGATTTGGTGGCTCAAATGGCGGCGGGGGAGGAAGTTTTTTATATCAATATAAACCTACCCCCGCCTGATTTTTTTAAATTATTATTCCACCGGCACCACTTCCACCTGCCGTGCGGGTGTAAGCGACATAATGCTATGGTCATACATGGCTTCGCATTTGACGGCGGGCAAAAAGTAGGTCCCCGCATAGGAAGCATTGACACGGAAACGGAAGGTTTTGGTCTCGCCCTTGGGCAGGTCGAAAAAGAGCATTACCCGGTCGTCGCGAATGTCGGCATAATCGTAGGATGCCTTTGGACTGTCATCTTCCGGATTATCCATGCGCCAATTGGAAATTTCCCATCCCGAAGGAAATATTTGGGTAAGGGCCATATTTTCGTAATCCGGCAACACACCCGGATGCGTGATGCGTACTTCCACCGTTACATCCGTTCCTTGTGGCAACCGGCGTATGTCTATGGGCTGTCCGGCGGCATCCAAATAACGCACATCCATTTGCAAATGTTTGCTCACCGCTTCACTGTTTCCTTGCAGCGGAATACCGCTATTGGTCAAGGTTACGAACAAAGTATTGTTGCTCGAATTACGGATTTGCAGGTGTGATTTACCGTCCGGCAGGTATTTCAATTCGGTTTGCCACACGGGTGTTCGGGCCGAGATAGTGCGTTCCGACCCGGGCGCCGATAGGACGAAATTAATATTTCCCGCCTTTTCTTTTCCCACAAAGGAACTGATACCCAACAAACAATAGGCGGCCGTTTGGGTGCTCAACCATCGGTCGGAATTGAGGGTATTAACTACATATTTGAGCACCTTGCCGGCGCGGTCGTCGTCTTTCATCAAGCTCAGTACATACAGGATAATGGCTTCGTCGCGTTCATTGCTACCGAAGGTATAGCTGTTTTCGGTGTATTCCGGCACTTGCAACGGCAAATCACGGCTTATTTGACGGGCCACATCCGCATTACCGGCCAAATAATAGGCCGCAGCCAGGAACCATTTGGCCGCCGAATAGAGGCGTCCGCTTTCCCGGAGCCGGTTCATGGCACCGCGTTCGGGTTTTCCGGCCAGGGCCAAGGTAAAGAGGCGATAGGCCTGATCCAATTGGGCCGCACGCAAATGCCAGTGGCGAGTGCCGGTACTTTTCGGCCAAATGTTGGCACTGCGGCGTTGATAACGTAACCACCGGTTGAGCATCTCGGACGGAATTTGATAACCCTTACGCTTGGCTTCCAGAAGGAAATGACCGGCATAATTGGTTCCCCAGTCCGAAACCGAATTATCCGAATCGGGCCAATAGGTAAATCCGCCGCCGGAGGTTTGGAAATTTTGCAAACGCATAATGGCGGCATTGACATTATCTTGAATTTGGGCGCGACGAACCGCATTGATTTCGGTTAATTTATCCAAGTACAATTGCGGAAATACCGACGAAACCGTTTGCTCGATACATCCGTAAGGATAATTGATAAGGTAACCGAGCCGGTGTTGCAGTCGAATGGAAGGAATACGCGATACTTCCAAGGAAGCTTTGTTGGTGCCGGCAATACCAAAGGCAGTATAGTCCAAATCCACACTTTGTCCCGGCCGCAGCGTGCGTTCTTCGATACGGTCCACCGGCGGATTGGCGATCCGAACCGGAACATCCACGTTGTAATGCGCCTTTTCGCCGCCACCCGAAACCGTTACTTCCAAATGCGCCGTGCCTGTGCGTGGCGCTACTTTGAACTCGAAGAAACTCATTTTTTCGCCCGAAGTGTCGAAACGCTGGTTTTGTTCGACCGGTCCGTCCGCTTGAAGCAGTTTTCCGGTTTTTACCTTAATTCGGACATTGGAAAATTTACGTCCTGCAAAAATACTTATGGGAACGCGTATTTTTTCGCCGGGGCCCACCACACGCGGCAAGGTAGCCAACACCATCAACGGGCTTTTGACCTTAACCGCCTTTTCGGCATTGCCGTAATCGCCCTTATCGTCGGCGGCCACCAGCATCACGCGTACCGAACCGATGTATTCGGGCATACGGAAACGATGCACGCGGCTTTTCCCTTTATCCAGATAAAAATCACCCAGGAATTTCACCACGGGTTTAAACCGGTTGGCTTTATGTTGGCCCGGTTTGATAAGTTCACGGTCGCCGCCTAAGGCCAACAGGCCGGCTATCTTGCCGGCAAATGCTCCCAGCACGTAGCGATACATATCATAGGTTTTCACCCCGAGTGCTTCGGTTCCGTAGAAATAGTTCCAAGGATCGGGTGTGCGGAAACGGGTCAAATCCGTGAGCCCTTCATCCACCACAAAAAGGGCATAATGCATAGGCCGCCCGTCTTGTTCGCGCACCTTGATTTCGGCCATGGCTTCGGGACGCCATTGAGCAGGCACTTCCAGCACCGGATGCAAGTGCGACGAAGGATTGACCACATGCAAGGGCACCACGCCGTAGAGCCGCAATGGCCGGTCGTTGCCCGAATTGGCATAGGGTTGGATGTAGGAAATATGCACAAAAGCATTGGGCGCCATGTCGGCGGTGGTTTGGAATTGCACTTCGTGGCGGTTGGGATTGATGTCGGATTCGAACCATTCCAACACGTCCGAACCGTTTTCGATGCTCACGAGGGCCTTTCCGCCGTTTCCGGCAGGGAGTTTGATATGAACGGTTTCGCCTACCTTGTATTGATTTTTATCCGTGGAGAAAGTGAGCATTTCCACGCCGCCCGGGAAATCATGGCCGGGCGTTTCCCACCAACCCCTGTAATCGGTGTAAAAAATCTTTCCGGTGCTATGTCCCGATACGGGATCGGTAATGCGGATATATTTGCGTCCCCAGGTTTCTTCGGGAAAAGTCAAGCGGTAAAGCGCTTTTCCATTGTGGGTATCCACATAATCGTCGATGATTTTTCGGCTGGACGATGATTGGAGATAATAACCCAAATCGTCATCACCGGTGCGTTGCCACCACCATCGCCATCCTATTTCAAAGACTTCCAGGTGTAATCGTTTCCGGTCAACGGGTCTTCCGTTTTCGTCCACCGTTACGATGGAAATCGTATGCGGCTCGTCGGAATACAAAGCGCCGTTCCATCCCTTGCCTTTGGGAATTTTTACGCCCACATAGGATGTGAAGGGCGAAACGGGAATGCTCATCCTGTCGATACTGAAATCGCCGCCTTGTTCGAACACACGGGTTTTGAAATCGGCCATCAGCATGCCGGGGGCTTCTTTTCCCACATCGATTTTGATAGGCACCAGGGTTTTGCCGTTGGCATCCAGTTGGCCGTCAAACAAGGTTTCGGTTTCACCGATAAAGGATTTGGCCACATCGTCGAAATGGTAATCGGAATAGCGGTCGAAACGGGTTTTTCCGGCGCGTAAACGCATTTCGACTTTGGCTTTGAGATGCGAAGCCGGTGCACCGTGTAGCCACCGGGCTTGGAGCACAAAGTTATTGATGTCGGTATGCAAAAGTTTTTCGTCGGGAAATTGCAATTGAATTTTCAGCCGGTTGGGCTTGATGGTTTCGATATGCAGGGTTTTTTCAAACCGGGCATCGCCCGCCTTGAATTTGACGTGCCAGTTGCCCGTGGGAGCTTCCGGCGATGTGGCAAAATGAAAATCATACAAAGGGCTTTCGGTTTTGGGCCGTACGCGGCGCAATATCATGCGGTTTTGCGGGTCGTAAACTTCCAAAACCAAGGGATGATTTAGCGGAAGCGGGTTGGCACGGTCGTCCAGGATGGCATGCATAAACACCGTATCACCCGGTCGCCACACATCACGTTCGCCGAAAAGGAATGCCTTGATGCCCTTATGCACCTTGCGTCCGCCCACATTGAACATGCTTACCGACAAGGCGCTGCCGTCGTCAAGGCGTACATAGCCGCGTTGTTTGCCTTTGACGGCCACCAGCAGGAAAGGTTTTCGGCCGGCCGGAATGTAAGCATGGCCGTTCTTCCCCGTGCGTGCCGAGCCCAAAAGCCGGTATTGAAAATCATAAACATTGACCTGAACATCGGCCATGGGTTGGACATGAAGAATGTCGTGTACAAAAGCATGGATACCGTGCTTGCCGTCTTCTTTGGCTATAATGCCCAGGTTCGAAGCCAAAAGGTTGCGCACAAGCCGCCTTTCGTTCAGGTAATAATAGGAATTGCTACAAGGATTGTTACGTTGGTCATAATCGTAATCGGGATAATCGTATTCGTCGAAATAATAATCTTCCGAAGGGCCTTCGTAGCGTTTTTCTTGCCGTTTGGCAATTTTCGCTTCCACTTCCTTGTCTTCGCCGGATTGTTCTTCATCTTCTTCGCACGGATAAAGAGACTGACTGCGGGTGAAGGAAATTTCCACCCGATACAAAGCGCCCGGTTCGGTTTGAAACAATTTTTTAAGATCCAGGGCAAACACATTCCAATTGCCGTAATCGATGGGATGGTCGGCGGTGAGCGGAACTTCGCCGCGGTAAACGATACGACCCACACGGGTCAATTCGTCGGCACCGTCCAATTGATTGACTTGGAAAAATTGATGCAGATTGTCGGCATAGATTTTAACCACCTTCACATTGACCGCTTTGAGATTAACGGCCTTGAAGGGGAAAACAAGCCGGTTGGCATCGGGCAGAATGTTGCCCTTGCTCACCGCTTCCACGGCCGGCAATATGCTCGAAAAACGAACGCTGCGCTCGTAGGTTTTGTCCAAATGTTTGGACCGGCTGTTGCGCACGCCGGATGCAATAATCAAGGTGCGCGTGCCCCGGAGCCGTTTGACCGGATAAACCTTAACGGTGTTTCCCTGAATGGAAAAACGCAGTTTTACCGGTTTGCGAAAGCGTATCAACCCGCGCAAATCCTGACCGGCGTCCAAGGGGTCGGAAAAATTGAGAACCACCACTTGGTCGGGTGTGCTGAGGGTTTGCAAATCAATAAGTTTGAAATGTTCGATAGACGGAATGTCCACCGTAATTTCGCCTTTGCCTTGCACGCCGACGGGTGCGGAATTCCAACGCAAATGCAGCACGTCGTCGGCCTTTCCGCGGTAAATGCTATCGACCGTAAAACTATGTATCCGGGCGCCCACATCGTGCGACCAACGAATGGGCAATTGTTTTTCGCCCTGAACGGCCGTAAGGCATTTTTCCACGGCTTTGTCGCCGGCCTTGTCGGCGGTGATAATTTGGCCTTCGTAACGGTTCCAAACGGGATTTTGCACGTCATAGGCCTGCAAGCTGCCGGGCTGCACTTCGAGCGCCTGGGCGCGCGTGCGGAAACTGAACGGAAAAACGGCTAGGGAATCGGGCACTTGAATGATTTTGCCCAATTGGAAACGGGCTTTGAATTTCGTGCCGTTGGGCAGCCGGTGGTAGGGATGAAAAACAAGGAGCGACGGCGTTTTCCATACCAACGTGCCCTGGATGACGGGCTCGAAATCGATCAACCGGGCATCGGCCGTATCGCCGGGCTTGACCTTTTGGTCTTGCGCCAATTGAATCATAATGGGGTCGCTGTTGGAAATAACGCCCGACGTAAAGCCGGTAACGTAGGCGGTAAATCCGGCCGAAGGCCGGTCGGAGGTTGTGGTTTTGTGGTGGCAACTCGGTAATAAAACAACAAGTAAGAGCCCGATCCACAGCGGGCGGGGCAAGTGGCGAAAAACAACTTTCATGGTAACGGAAATTATGAGGTGAAATTAATCATTTTCGGGCATTTTTAAAAATTCGGTTTTTAACGAGAATTTGGCGTTCCGTGAATCATTTTTACGGGGTTTTGGCGGGCTACGAAGCCCTTTGCCGCCTCGCTTCGCTTGCGCTCGCTCGGCGGCGGTGGTCTTCTTCGCCTACTTCGGGAACCTGCGGCTTCCACGGGCCGACACCACAGGCCGCGCCTTGTTTCCCTCCGCACCTCGGGGAGCCGGCACGCGCCGCCTGCGGCTTTGCGTTTGTCTCCCCTCGGACTTCGCGAGCCCTTCGGTCTTGCTCCGCGGCTCCCGACATTGCTTCGCAATGTGCGGGACAGGTTCGGGAGCCGGCCGCCCTTCGCCTTCGCTCGGGCGGCGTCTCCCTTCGCATGCTGCGGAGCCCCCCGCCCCTCATAAGTTCGGGGCTACGGTCTCCTTGCTTGTCGCCGGGCCGGCCACGGCCGTCCCGGCTCTGCGCCGCGTAGCCC
>WGAP01000016.1 GCA_015494775.1 Flavobacteriales bacterium
ACGTATCACGGTGGGCGGGGTGGATTATCCTGTCAATGATTGTATGAAACGTTCACGGATGTATTTTTCGTCTAATCGCGAAGCACGCGATAAGTATTACACCATTTACCAAACCACCGGTTTGTGCACCTTGCATTTGGAACATACGGGTCATTGGGAATACGATGACGGGAAATTTTACTTGGTTATCGAAACCGAAGGCAACACGACATTGAGCAATCCCCGCCGGACCGAAATTCATTTTACCGACACCGAACACGCCTACGTGGAACAAACCTACAACGGTTATTTCGGTACTTTTTATTTCAAAAAACTCGATTCCGACGTCGATTGATTTTTGGCGGTTTTCCTTAACTTTGCACCGTAAAACATCGAAGGGGTGCTCCCTGACGGGGGCTGAGATCATACCCTTGGAACCTGGGCGGGTAATGCCGCCGAGGGATCGAGCCAAAGCCGTGTGATCACCCTTCGCAAAGTGTAAAACGATGCGAAGATTTTTTTTAGCCGTTATTTTATGGGGCCAAATCGTCTCGGCCCAAACCCTGACCCACAAACTCGGTGGAACCGTAACACAAAATAACCGCCCCGTGGCGGGTGCTACGGTACGTATTGCCGAAACCGGCAAGGAACAAATTACCGGAAATAACGGAAATTTCCTGTTTGAACTACCGGCCGGAACTTATCACTTGTCCGTTACCTACAAGGGAGAAAAACGGCAGCGCACAGTACAGCTCGACAAGGATATGTATTTACAAATCGAACTGAATGTTCCTGCCGAACAACTCCTTCCCGTTACGGTGGATTTGTCGCGTGCCGGAGACCAAACGCCCGTGTCCAAGGATAATTTGACGGGCGAACAAATCCGCCGGCGTTTGGATGCACAGGATGTGCCTTATGTGTTGGAAGACCTGCCTTCGACGGTCGGTTTTTCCGATGCCGGTAACGGGGTGGGCTACACGGGCATTCGCATTCGCGGTATCAGTTCCCAACAAATCAATGTAAGTTTAAACGGCATCCCGCTCAACGACCCCGAAAGCCAATCGGTGTATTGGGTGGACATTCCCGATTTTCTGGGTTCGGTGCGTTCGGTGCAGGTGCAGCGGGGCATCGGTACGTCCAATTTCGGCACGGGCGCCTTCGGCGCCAACATCGATTTGCAAACCGAAACCTTTTCGGCCAAACCCTTTTTCCGCTTTTCGTCCGTGCTGGGTTCCTTCAATACAGCCAAAGTTGCCTTGGCGGGTTCCACGGGCTTGTTGGCCGATCATTTTTCGGTGCTGGCCCGTTGGTCGGGCATACGCTCCGATGGTTATGTGGACAGGGCCTTTTCGCGGATGCGGTCGCATTATTTGGCCGCCACCTACCGCACGCGACGCCACCGGCTGAGCTTGATTCATTTTGGCGGACACGAACGCACCTATCAGGCCTGGTACGGCGTGGATTGGGAGACCTTCCGAACGCATCCCACGTTTAACTATGCCGGCGCCATCTACGACGACCAATGGAACGTGGTGGATTACTACAAAGATCAGGTGGACGATTATACCCAAAACCATTATCAACTCCATTATACCTTCCGTCCCGCACCCGGTGTGCAATACCGGCTCACCGCCCACTACACCAAGGGTTATGGCTATTATGAGCAATACAAACAAGACCAGGATTTCGATAAATACGGACTTACGCCGCTGGTTTTCGGTACCGACACCATTCGCAGCACCGATTTGGTACGCCGCAAATGGCTGGACAATGATTTCTACGGTTTTATTGCCGGTATGCAACGACAAACCGGCAATATGCACTGGACCGTCGGGCTGGGTGCCAACCGCTACACGGGCGACCATTTCGGCAAAATCATTTGGGCCCGCTATGCTTCCGGTAGCGAAAAGGGACACACTTATTACTTCAACACCGGTATCAAAACCGAATGGAACGGATTTGTCAAAACCGAATACCGGCTGAACGACCGGCTTAACCTTTACACCGACATCCAAATCCGCAAGCTGGATTATTCGGCCCGCTTCGACCCTTCGCGCACCTTTGATACCGACGAACACTTTGCCATAAACGACCGATTGCTCTTTGTCAACCCCAAAATCGGACTGTTTTATCGCCTGGGTGAGCATTGGTCGGTTTTTACCTTCCTGGCCCGTTCCCACCGCGAACCCAACCGTACCGACTACAAGGAAAACGCCATTAAACCCAAGCCCGAAACCCTGAACGACTGGGAAACGGGCGTTCGCTACACGAGCCGGAAATTTGAGTGGAAATCAACGCTTTATTTGATGTATTACGTCAATCAACTGGTCTATTCGGGACGGCTCAACAATGTGGGCTATCCCATTCGCGAAAACGTGGGCCGCAGTTACCGTGCAGGCATCGAAAACCAATGGACCTACCGGATGATGCCTTGGGATGTGAATGCCACGCTCACGCTGAGCGACAACCGCAATTTGGACTATCACGGCTGGGACGGCAACCGGTACAAATCCTACGGCAACACACACATTTCCTACTCCCCGGCGGTAACGGGCGGTCTGCGTATCGGTTATGCCTTTTCCGATGCCTTCAAGGCCGAACTGACCGGAAAATATGTAGGAAAGCAGTTTTTGGACAACCGCAATATTCCCGCATCCGTTTTGCCGGCCTACCACGTGGAAAATTTCGGATTGAGCTATGCGACATTTTCACCGAAAAAAT